>JBNKVX010000001.1:0-95497 GCA_050299435.1 Cellvibrionaceae bacterium
CCTTTGATATGCCCATTTAATGAAGCGGCGATGGCCAGGCCCATCATTCGTGAAAGTCTTGTTTACATGTGGCTTTCCAGTGGTTCTTCGTTGACACACGAGATTAATTGAGTCTACGTCTACACCGATATAATGCACTTGAATACCCTCCTGTTTACATTTAACTTAGGGCACTGGGTTCCCTGATCTTGAATATGATCTATACGCCTTGTGATGCGAGTTCAGCGACTCAGGATGCTCCGGGATATTGATCAAGAAGACGGGGAGCCCTTCTAACGCACAAGATCGATGTCTTCAGGCATCAGCGGCTTCCCCAGTGCTTGATCTATTAAACATTAATAAAATGTATGTGTAATCAAGCTGAGAATTAAGATACAAGGCATTTTGGAGGACATAGCATTAATCTAAGAAAGCCATATTTGGCAACTATGTGTGCTTTAATTATCCATCAAATTGATGCGGCATACTGGAAGGAATTGGAAATGTTTCATATTCCCGGAGGGCACCAAGTAAACCTTATATTCAACATAATCGTTATCCCAATAGTTTTGCTCGGCTATAAAAATGTCGTTCAATCTAAAACTTCAGCTAAAGGTTTTGCATTTCTATGCTCCGGTTTAGGATTTCTAACTTTCGCTATACATGCCGTATTTTACATACTGGGGTTCCAACAATTTCGCTTACCACTTTCGGCGCTTGTAATATTAGCTTGTTTTCTATTTTCAATTTGGTTGAGTGTGCAGGCATTTAAATATGAGGCACCAAGGAGCAATGCCTAACAAGGCGCAGCAATCGCTCCCGCTGGTCGCTGGGACGACCAAAACGCTACGCTTATTTGGCCGCCCCTGTGCGCGGCGTTCAAGCTGTAGAAAAACATAAATAACACGGGTAATTTTGATAAAATGAGTTCTCTTAAGTGAGGACCAACTCATGCCGAACTATAAAAAAACAAACTACCGCCAAAATGCCATGGTCGTCGTTAATTTTGAAGAACAAATTCAACCTGGCACTTTCGAACATACGCTCCATACCCTTATTGACAACTACATTGATCTCTCCGCGTTTCACGATAATTATAAAAATGATCACGGCGGTCGAAGTGCCTATCATCCGGCGATTTTGCTGAAAATTATTTTGTTTGCTTATTCCAAAGGCATCACCTCAAGCCGTGAAATTCAATGGCAGTGTGAACACAATATCGTCTTTAAAGCACTGGCTTGTGATTCTGTCCCGCACTTTACCGGTATAGCCAGCTTTGTCAGCAGTTATCCTGCAGCAATAGAATCTGTGTTCGAGCAGGTCCTCCTTGTGTGTGATCAACAGGGCCTGATTGGTAATGAACTGTTTGCCATTGATGGATGCAAACTCCCTTCAAACGCTTCCAAAGAACACTCGGGAACATTTACTGAGCTTGAAACAAAGCGTAGTAATATAAAAAGAAAAATTCGGGAATGTATTCAGGAACACCGAACACTTGATGGTCGAAAGCCTGATGAAAACCGAAGGAAAAGACAACTCGAAAAACAGGCTGACACCCTGCAAAAGCATTTCGAAAAAATAGACCAGTTCCTAAAGACGGCAGCCCCAAGGATGGGGCAAGGTAAAAAGCCAACCGAAGTTAAAAGTAATATCACCGATAATGAATCAGCCAAAATGACAACGGGAAAAGGAACAATACAGGGCTACAACGGTGTTGAGACAGTCGACAGAAAACACCAGATCCCTGTCGACGCTCAGGCCTTTGGTGAGGGTCAGGAGCAACATACACTGGCACCCGTTGTGGAAAATATCCAGCGTCTGTACAACCGGACAGGCATGCACAAGGACATAATGCAAAGCGGTGTTATCGTCACGGCGGATACAGGATTTTCCAATGATGCAAACAATCAATGGTTACGCGAAAAAGGGATTAATGCCTGGATACCGGACCCCCAGTTCAGACAAAGAGACAAGGCATTTAAAAATCAGAAAGAAAAATACGGCAAGCGGCATCAGGGAAAAACAAAAGGCATTAAGTCAGTAATACCGGCCAGCGAATTTTCATTCAATAGAAAAAACAAAACCTGTCATTGCCCCAGGGGCAACGAGATGTGGCTGCACCACGAAAGTCGAAAAGACGGAAAGCACACGCTTATGTTTGAAGGGAAATTAACTGACTGCCGTCAATGCGACATTAAAGAAGACTGCATGCGCAACCCCTCAGCGGCAGATACACGTGAAGGGCATGGTCGACAGGTGTCAATCACCTGGACAACCAGTAAGAATGCAACACACTGGATGAGGAAAAGAGTAGACAGTCGCAAAGGAAAAGAGATTTATTCCCACAGGATGTCTGTTGTGGAGCCGGTATTTGCCAATATGTGTTCAAACAAGGGACTCAAACGATTCAGTTTACGGAGCAAAAGCAAGGTTGAAGGCCAATGGAAGTTGTATTGCATGGTACACAATATTGAAAAGCTGGCTAACTACGGAAAGGTTGCTTGAAAAATTAACCGGGATGTTTGAAACTTGTGCAGAATGAAAGAGAATTACGGAAATAACTGCATTTAATTATATATTTATAAGGCGGTAGAGATTAACTTTCTTGAATTTGTTTTTCTACAACCTCGTTAGGTAAATATCATGGGGCTCATTTATGTAGCTGTAGTTGTTGGAGAGGTAAGCCTTGATAAGGCGAAAGACTTCGACCTTCAGGTTTGCAGATGTGGCGAGAATGTAATAGCCATCCCTCTGGATCATTCACACCTAAAACACTGGGCATTAAAACTGAAAAAGGAAATATGGAGGGAAAATATATCTCCCGATTTTCTTCCGTTTTATCTTATTCGAAAGATAACTGTCTCAGGGCGCTATGCAATAATATATAGCGATGCGCATGGCGGAGCTAAGAGCGAGCAGGTCGTGGTCTTTGAAGGAAATAATATTTTAATGGAGGAGCACTTGGGAGAGGGGGAGTCGGTGTATTTAGATGAGGATAGTCCAATTTCCTCCTCCGATAGTCCGGTTGCAAAGGCATTCACTTTGTTAGGAACTGAATCTAAGGAAATTCAGAATGAACTTTCAGAATTAGATCTATGGGAATTTTATGAGCCAATCGAACACTATAAAAAATATCAGAAATTTACCTAACCCAATGCTCTACCGGAAACCCTCAAGCTTCGCTTTCGGTTTCCGGTAAGCACTGCGTTAGCTGTAAAAAATTAGTATGAACTTCGAACCAATTAATATTAAAGAAAAGCTGTCGAAATTTGATGATCTTTGGTCTCCGCGTGTTATTGCCGAGATGAATGATTATCAATTTAAACTAGCGAAAGGATCTGGTGAATTTGTATGGCACGATCTTCCAGATACGGATGAAGTCTTCATCGTAATCGAAGGCGAGCTTGATATCGAATTTCGTGATGGGAAAGTTACATTATCGCCGGGTGAGATGTTCGTAATCCCAAAGGGAGTTGAGCATAAGCCAAATGCAAAAGGTCTTGTTCAGGTAATGCTTGTTGAGCCAAAAGGTGTGGTCAATACTGGTAGTTCTGATAGTGAGCTTACAGCCGATAATGATATTTGGGTGTAGATACAGCACAGCTAATAATCACATCAAGGCGCCGTAAGCGGCTGGGTCCTCCACTGCGTTGTTTGTTTTGGTGTTTCACGCTACGCTACACCAAAAATAAACAACTACGTTACGGCCCCTTATGTGGGACGTTATGCATCATATTTAATAGGAGGATGACGTGAATAGATTTAGTGTGATTTTTGTGGGAGTTTTGATTTTGGCATTGGGTGCATGCTCGGAAAGTGGGAGTGAATCGACTGCTACAAGTACTGCTGGAAAAGGTCGATCTTTTCCAGCTTTACCAACATCCACGAGTGAAAGCGCTACCTTAGAAGGTCGTATGCGCTTCTGGATGTACGAGGGTGATGGAGGTTGTTTTGGTACAATCACAGACGGAACGAAAGACCTAGAGCTATGGGTAGATGTAGACACATGTGGCGACAAGGATTACGCAGAAAACGCCCCAGCAACGGTTACAGTTACTTTTAATCCCGAAAACCAATATGGGTCGGGAAAGATGTACACCATTGTAAGTTTCGACTAATTAAAAATGCATAATAGGTTCAACCTGACTTTCGCTGCGTCGTTTGATATTTGGGCTTCACGCTACGCTGGCACAAAATCAACAACTCCACTGTGGCAGGTTAACTTGGCGTTATGAGTCAATCCATGAACTGCTAATTGCCTAAACAGATGTACAAACACTACATAAAATTACAAAGCACAAAATTATGATAAGTATTTTGAACAAATTTAGGAAACGAGAGATCAGCGGCAAATACCTGAAATATGCTGCAGGCGAGATCGTTCTGATAGTTACTGGTATTTTGATTGCCATAAACCTTAACAACTGGGCAGAACAACGAAAGAATTCTCGTTATGAATTGCTAATTCTCGCCGAAATACATCAATCCATGAAATCCGATCATTCCCGGATCCATAAATATTTTGTGCCTCGGCAAAAAACAGGGGAAGCTGCATTAACTCAATTAATGGAAGTGACCGGCAAGGGGGTGCCCATTAGTGAGGCTGAATTTATACGTTTGATTGGAGAAGTGAAGGGCGGTGATTTCTTATTTTCGTATGATTCAGGGCCGTACGAGTCCTTGAAGAGTAGAGGCCTGGGCAGCATCACCAATAACGATTTGAGAGCTAAAATTATTGAATTTTACGAATCCTTTCTTCCAAGATTTACGACCTTTATACACGATGGGGACGATTGGCAGTATGAAAAGCTAGATCAGCAGTTAAATGAATTGATCTCCTATGTGGCCTTACAAGATTCAAATGGTGAATGGAAACTCCATCCTAAATTGGCAGTGGAAACGCCCTTGAATCACCCTGCTTTTCTTGAATATTTGCACTTACAAGTAGAAAGGTCCTTTAATGACAGGCATCGCCTCACAGAAATAATAGATAATTATGAAAAGCTGATGTCAGAAATTGAGGCAGAATTGTCAAGATAGTCCAATCAGCTTCTGGCTTCATGACGCATTACAAGTATGTTATTTTGCAAGAGGCAAGCCACATGCTGGGACGGCGTCTGCTTCGCATCAGTCGCCTCATACATAAACGTTAGGGCTCTCAACTCACATTCAGGAATCTTTGATTTTATGAAAACTACGAACGTTGCCTTAGTTGCCGCCTTAGCTATAACTATCACCATCTTTGAGGTTAATGCCGAGGCTGCACCCGAGCACGAAAGCCTTTACAACACTGTGGCCGCGCTGGATGCGGCGGTGTTCGATGCATTCAACCACTGCTCCGAGTCAGGGCAACTTGATAAACACGCCAGTTATTTCGCGGCCGACGTTGAGTTCTACCATGACAATGGCGGGGTCACGTGGACTCGTGAGGACATGATCGCGGGCACTCGCAAGAATGTCTGCGGCAAGTTTAGTCGCGAGCTCGTGGAGGGCTCGCTGAAGGTCTATCCAATCAAGGGCTTTGGCGCCATTGCGCAGGGCTCGCACCGCTTTTGTCAGTTTTCGAGTGGCGTGTGCGAAGGCTTAGCTGACTTCACCATGATCTGGCACGAGCAGAATGGCAAATGGGAGCTCACCCGGGTGCTCAGTTATGGTCACCGGCCTGCGAGCGAGCCCTAACAATACGTGCCAGTCGGACAGTTTGCTCCGTGGCTTTTTTTGTTGTCACTACGCTGTAACACAAAATGCCACTTTTCAAACTACCGCTGCACGGAGTGTTAAACGTTAAGGTCAAAATATTAAAAAAACATTGATATTAAAATTATTGCTTCTTATATATTCATTGGAGTATGGATTTGTATTCCGGTTGACTTACCTGGAAGCAATACCAATAAATATCAGGTTTCTACTTTTTTAATTTTGACTGATGATTTACTCTTTTTAAGGTTTGCCATAGTGACTCTAAATAAACTCTACAGTGTGTGCGAGTTAGTCTGGGCGTATGTGGACTATCCGTTATCAAATAAAATTAAGGTGAACAATTTTGAAAACTATAAAGTGTAAAGATCTTGGCGGAGCTTGTGACCAAGAATTCACAGCGGAAACATTCGATGAAATCGCGGAAATGAGCAAGCAACATGGAATGGAGATGTTTCAGAAGCAAGACGCTGCCCACTTGAAGGCTATGAGTGCCATGCAAGAATTAATGAAGAATCCAGAAGAGATGCAGAAATGGTTCGAGTCAAAGCAAAGGATGTTTGAGAGTCTTCCCGAAAACTAAATTTGCTTACACGCCATGCAGCACATAACACAAAACGACACGCCACAAACTGCCGCTGCACTCAGCGTTGTGTATAAACAGGAATTACAAAGAGAAAAAAATGATAACTAGGAAAAAAGCCATTCAAACATTATCGGTTTTGTTGTTGATAGCACTCGTTGCTTGCAGCAAAGAGAACAATCAGGTTGTCGACAAAAGCGTGGCAGATTCATACGGGCCTCCTGCGACTTTTGATAATCCGATTATTAAGTACGATACACCAGACCCAACAAATCAGGTTGGCGATATTATTTATACCGCAGATCCTGCCGCCATGGTTATTGATGATACTGTTTATCTTTATACAGGGCACGACGAACAGGCTGTGGGCGCGGAAGATTATCGTATGTATGACTACCGTTTATGGACAAGTACTGACTTGGTCAGTTGGGAGAACAAAGGCGCGGTTCTTCGCTACTCTGATTTTGATTGGGCGCGAGGCGATGAGAAAACGGGTAATGCTTACGCGGGCCATGTGACACATAGAAAAGATAAGACAGGTCAATCACGTTATTATTTTTATGTGACTTTGGAAGGGGGCCAAACTGACTCTCAGTTTGGCTTTGCAATTGGTGTTGCAGTATCGGAAAGTCCTGAAGGACCTTTTGTAGACCCGCGCGGAATGCCGATGATTTTATTGGAGCAAACTGCGCAGTATCAAAAACATACGTGGCGAAATATTGATCCTGCGGTTTTTATTGACGATGATGGTCGTGCCTATCTTTATTGGGGTAACAAGCAATTATGGTGGGTTGAGCTTGAGAGCGATTTAATTCACTTAAAAGGCGAAAGTTACACTTTAGATGCTGACGGAAAAATGCAGAACCGCGATGTTAGCAAAGTTAAAATTAATACCGTTGATACTTTGCCAAATTTTGAAGAAGCGCCTTATGTTTCGAAACACAATGGCATTTATTATTTAGTGTATGCAGCCGGGTTCCCTGAGAGTATTGCTTATGCCACCAGTTCGTCCGCAACTGGGCCTTGGCAATATCAAGGAATTATTATGGATCCTATCCCAGGTACCACAACCATCCATCCTGCAATGTTTGATTTTAAAGGTAGCACTTTTCTTGCGTACCACAGTGCGGGTTTACCTGATGGTGGAAGCTACAGAAGGTCGACTTGTATGGACAGGGTTTATTTTAATGACGACGGAACCATTAAGGACATTATCAAAACTTCTAAGTGATAACGGCTAGCTGGACTGACAGTCAGTAAATTAAAAATGCTGCCAAACTGACGCGGAAGCGTCCGCCTGGCAGCACCTGGTCGTAGTCGTTTTAGTGAGGTTGATACTCGATGTAGTCGTAATAGGCCCAGGCCGAATTGCCGTTGTAATAGCCGGGAAAGTACTGGGCTGATCCGGAGTTGTCACCATGCCAGTTGTTGATCATGATTTTGGCCGGGTCGCTTGGCCATGCATACTGGGGAATCTCGTTGGCAGCAACGTAGCCATCGCCGTTGTCTCTGTAGATTGTGCGTATAACCTGGTAGTTGCCCCACTGATCATAAACATACCAATCGATTTTCCAGCTATGCCAGTCAAAGCCGATCGTCAGCACATTTTGCTTAACATCCAGCCCGTACTGGCCTAAGTCGACATCGTATTCCCAGCTCTGGTAGGTGCCACCCTCGGGCTGATAGATCACATTGGTGTGTACAACATTGCCCCGGCTGGGCAGAAACTCGATATCAATTTCCTGCCAGGGGCGACCGGGGGAGTCCCACCAAGAGGTGTAGGTGAAAATCGAAGCCACAGTACCCGGGGTGTTACCGGTGCGTAGCGCGCCCTGGATACGTCCGTAGCCGTAGGACTGGTTGGTTCGCAGTTCCGAACAGGAGCCTGAGGAGACAACCAGCGTGATGCCATGAGAGCTGGGTGAGATTTGGCTGGGTGTAAACGTACAGCCAAACGGTGAACCGTTGTTGCCACTGCGTGCGCTCCAAATACCGGAGTTGAAGCCCCAGCTGAAGTTATCTTTAAAATAGCCACCTTGAGCGGAAACTCCCAAGCTAGAAACTGTTGCAATGGTAAATACTAGTATTAGCCATAGTGATTTTTTACTTATTGGTATCATAAGAGATCCTCTGAATTATTATGTTGTGATTCTTGATGACAATCGCCGCCAGAGATAATAATAACTGGCGAACCACTCGCTAAAATCGGGGCAGCGGCGGTTACCTAGAAAATAGATTACTGCCCATTCCGCTTCGACCGGATAAGCGGCCAGGCGAGAATTCGGAAGGTGCAAAGTACCGTTGAGGGAGTTCGCACTCGCAGGGATGGCGGCTTAACAAGGCCTGCAGGCTAATAATAATGGCGATAGAGCCCGGAGTGGTATTTGATTGAATGTCTTAACCCACAGTTCTCTTATTTTTAATTTTGACGATTTAGTCTTGTTGCTGGCGGCGGGTCAGTACCTGTTGCTCGCTGGACTGTTACTGTTTACCCGAATATCGGGTAATTGGTCGGGCCTACTGCTGGCTGCATTCCTGCTACTTCAGGTAGTTCAGGCGCTGGATACCCTGTTTATCTGGAGCGAACCGGTACGCCACCTTATTCTGGAATGGCAACCCGGGATCTTATTTCTGGGGAGTTTCAGCTATTGGTTGCAGGGGCCGGTGTTGTATTGGTATGTGGTCAGCGAACTTTACCGGGAGAATCATTTTGATTGGCGAGTCTTCCTGCACCTGATTCCTGCACTTGTGGCCGGTGGGTTGTTGACCAACTATTACTACTTACTGCCTGAAACGAGTCAAGTGGCAGCAATGCATGACTTGCGGTTTATGTGGACACGACTAATGGCCAATCTGCGTACCGGCTGGTATATCAGTTTTATTGGCTACAGCGGCTATTGTCTTTTTATGCTGACGCGCTACCGACAAGCCCTGCGCCACCGCTACGCCAATGTCGAAACCCGTGAGCGGCGCTGGTTGATGGGCGTGATCTGTGCGTTGATGGCAATTGCGGTCTGGGGATTGCTGGTACATCTGATTGGCCACCGCTTCTCCTACGAAACCGCCAACTTGCTAGGTGTAGCCGGTAACTACATGGAGTTTATCTTTGTCAATGTGTTGGTGTTTACCAGTATCCGTTTTAGCCACTTGCTTAGCCGACTCGAACGGTCTGACGGAGCCGGGGAGGGCAGTCGGGAATACAGTGATGAGCAGGTCGAGCGCGTGAAGCGCTTGATGGCGGAGCAGAAACCCTATCTGGAGCACGATATCAGTTTAGAAACCCTGGCCCGTCGACTATCAATGTCGGAACGCACGCTCTCGCGTGTGTTAAATCATCACTTTGGCAAAAACTTTTTTGAATTTGTAAACAATTATCGCGTGGACGAAGCCAAAAAACTGTTGCTCGACCCAGCGAAAAAAGATAAAAACATATTGGAACTTATGGGCGAAGCCGGCTTTACCAGTAAATCCACCTTTAATGCCATTTTTAAAAAGCATGTCGGTAAAACCCCCTCTCAGTACCGCGGCTAAAAAACGACAGTGGTTCAATAACAAGTCATTATATGGGTATGTAATTGCTAGAAACGCCTATTAAATATTTATTTCAATTAATGCTTGCAGCGACACTTTGTTTTCTCGCTGCTTGTGCGCAATACGCTGATTTTAACCAAGGGGTGAGCGAGTCACTGCTGGAAGTTGTAGAAATTCCTTTTGAAATCATTGGTGAATCGCACATGGTTATCGAAGCGGAGCTTGACGGCGAAAAACTACGACTGTTGCTGGATACCGGTGCGCCTTTAATGCTTTCACCGGAAATTATTGAGCGCCATCATATGCCCTTACTGCATAAAAGTACCTTGACTGATTCCAGTGGAAAAGTTGTTGCTTCGCGTGTGGTGCGTAGCGGTGATTTACGCCTTGGTAAATTTGTGATGCACGGTGCCCCCGCTTTTGAATACGACACACACCAAGCTATGAATTGGTTTAGTTGTTTTGATGTTGACGGTTTAGTGGGCAGTAATATTTTTCGCGATGTTGTGTTGCAGATTGATTCAAACAAACAAGTGATTCGTATTGCTCCATCATCTTCTGCGCTCGAACTGAAAGTCGGCGATGCTGTGGCCATGCAATTGGATTACACACACAGCCGGCAGAGTCTTCCCCTGGTTCAATTTGAAGTTAATGGGAGACCGCTGACCACACTGATCGACAGCGGTTCGGATGGTTTTTTTGATATTAGTCAAAAAGACCTTCAACGCTTACGTGAAGAAGGTGTGATCGACGATAAAGCTGTGAAGGGATATTGGCAGGGAGATGGGGATATGGGTTTGCACGGTGATGATGAAAATCGCCTCGACGATAAACCTACTTCGTTCACTGTGGAAAAAATGTCGTTGGGTGAATGGTCGCTCAGTGGGATTACGCTCACATCCGATACCGGGTTCAAAACAAAAATAGGTAATGATTTTCTGCATCAGGGTCTCGTTACATTCGACTTTCCTAAAGGTCTGTTTTTCTTTCAAGCTTATAAGGATGCGGGTTTTCCAAAACGCGAGTACAGTTTTGGGTTCGGTATGGGCTTGAAAGCAGGTAAACCCTTTGTTAATACTATCGCTCCCTTCCTGCTTGGCGAAATTGATTTACGGCAGGGGGATATCATTCTTAGTCTCAATGGGCATTACCCTGCGGATTTTTCATTTTGCGAAGCATTTTTACAATTGCGTAATTGGCGTGAACAAAGTGATCTTTTGGATTTGGAAATTGAGCGTGATGGTCGTCGACATTCGTTGCAATTGAGGCGGCGGGAATTTTAAGAATATGGCTTGACCAATTTGAAATCCTGGAAGCTATTGTGACGGATGGGGGCTATGAATTGAATGAGAAGTTTTCGCGAATAAAGTGAATGCCCGATATAAAAAAGCAGCAGTGCGAGCACTGCTGCTTTTTTTTAGTTATTCAAAATTAATTTGCCAGCGGTCTATAAACCCGGTGTCAGATCTTGCGCGATCTCGAACACGTAATTGCCATTCGCCAGATGAATCAAGATTGCCAAAATCTACAACGTAACTTTGAATGATATTGTCTGCACTGCCACCACTTCTGTTGTGTAATACCACAGTACTGCCATCTGGGTGAATAACATCAACGATGAGATCCCCAATGTAAGTGTGAATTATTTCAACATCTATTGTGACTAAACCGCTGGGCCCGCTGCGGGTAGAGATGATTGGGCTTCGAATGCCTGTGCGGTTGCGATCGGGAATATTGTAGTTGGTGTTATTTTCAAAACTTTCTGCTCCACCACTTCCTTCAGTAAAATTCGCTTCGAGTGTCAGGTTGCTGAAACTGTTGTAAGCCACCACATTCACATACCAGGTGCCCGCTTGTGGACTTGAAAAATTACAGCTCTCATTGTTGCCATTGAGATAGGGGCGGCAATCGTAAGAACTGAGTGTCGGTGCCGAACCAAAGCGAACATAAAGGTCTGCGTCGCCACTTCCTCCACTTATTGCAAAATCTAAATCACTCGCACCGGCGGGGACTTCAAATTGATAGCTTAGAACTTGATCTGTACTTGCGACTAAACCAGACACGGGTATGCCATTTTCGAGTAGCTGGGGATCATTTGTGCCGCCACCACCTGCACATCCGTTGGTGTCGAGGTAGTTGCTTGCAGCTTCAGCCTGAACCAAACCAAAACCCGTGCGGTTATCCCTGCCAGCATTGTCAATATCCATAGCGGACGCACTGAGCGCAGCGCGAATTTCTGTTGCAGAACAATCCGGGTGTTGACTCCAAACCAGTGCTGCGACACCTGTAACATGCGGTGTGGCCATCGAGGTACCGTTGTAATACGCGTAATCAGTATCAAGCTGAGTTTCCACCGTAAGCGTTTGCCCCACTGACGCAAGTAGGCTTTGTCCGAGGCTGCGATTCACGGTAACGCTGGGAATATCGACTTCGTTATTGGTGTCAACAAGGAAGGGATTTTGTAAGCCCGGTAAAGCACTGTTGGAGTAAACAATGGCTGCGCTGGCACCTGCGTTAACACAAGCGGTGACTGGATCAATTTCCGGATAATTACCGCTGCTTTCATTACCAAAACGTTCCGCAATACAAATTTGGCCACTCATGTTGCCACAACTGTAATTGCCGTTGCCGGACACGGAACAGGCCGCCAAGGCACCTGTTGCACTGCCTTCTATGTAAGCATTTTGATAACTTTGTCCTACCAGTATGTAGCGATTGTGTGGCACCACGCGATCGTCGCCATAGGTTGTTCCGCCAACAGTGATGTAGCTTTGTTGACCGTCACCTAATGCCACTGAAGAGAGAACTGCAACACCTGGAGCGGATAATTCTACCTGGTTGGTGGCTTGTGAGAATTCAGCTTGTGCGTTGGCTTCATCGACGGCTGCAACTGAGATCACACTGTCGTAGGAAGCTGGATAAGAATGCGCAGTATTACCATCATTGCCCGCTGCAGCCACCAGTAGTACACCGCCATCCGCAATGGCTTGCAGCGCATTGCGTTCAGTATTGGACGAGCCTGATCCGCCGAGACTCATGTTTACTACGCTGGCATTGTTGTTGGCACAGGTTTGAATTGCATCGACAAGGTCAGAGGAATAACCCCATCCGTTTGCATTAAAAACTTTAATAATATGAATGTTCACATTGGTGTTGGGTAGTACGCCCACTACGCCTTCGGAGTTATTTACAGCGGCAATTGTGCCCGCAACGTGAGTGCCATGAGAGCCGCCCGGAACAAACCAATTTCCAGTACCAATATCATTTGAGCCACTGTGATTGTTTGCGCTTAAATCGGGGTGATTAATGTCGTAGCCGGAATCGATGATGCACACTGTCGTATTAGCCGCGTCGACGTCGCTAAGCAGATTGGCTTGTACACTGCCAATGCCATAGGTGGTGGCTTGTGCAAGAAATCGTCGTGGCTGATCAAGTTCGACGTATTCCACGCTAGGATCGCCACCTAAATTTAGTGCTTGTTGAGGGTTCATGGCAACTGAAATAGCGTTAGCCGCTTGTAACCTTTTGCGCACAGCCAATTTATTCTGGGAGATAAAACGATCCTGGTTCGCCGATTGAACGAGCGACGATTGCGCGGCGGATAATCCCATCGAATTGCGGAATTTAACGATGTAGCGTGTTTCCAGATTCGGTTCAGAGGTGGGGGGAGAAAAAGCTTGCGCGAAAATAATATGAAATGGGCTAAGAACAATCAGAAAAAACAACAGATACAACTTTTGCTTACTTTTTGAATAGTTTTTCATGGTGTAAATCCCTGTCTTGGTTGTCTATGGAATTGATATGCACGGGCTTTTGGCCCGCGCTGATAGTAGCAGGGATTAATACAAGTGTTTGAAATTGAATTTTAAGTTTCAAATCCAGACGACATGTTTTTTATTGTTTTGATAAATTGGTGTGGTCGGTGGGTAAAAGCAAGGCATTCATTGTGCGTTGTCACCAAAAATTGTGAGGGGGGTCACGCTTTATTATTTGCTCAAATTTTCTCAAATTAGCTCAAGCTTGGAGCCGCAGTAGTTGTGTATATTAATTGCCACAAGATTGGGGAATGAAGGTGAAGCATCATGTCAACGAGCTGCATACAAAGAAAATTTGACGATCAAGAGTCCTTATTATTAAAAGAGGACGAAACAGACAAAAAGGGTTATGACTTACACAATGAAAGGCCGGCACAACGACTTCGAACTTGGCTCGATATTCGTTTAAACCATCTAAAACTCAAATCCTACTCGGTGTTTTTCAGTCATCAACATTCTTCGGCATTAGAAGTAGACATGTTGTATATAACAGACCAATCAACGTCGCTAATTAGCAATGCCAACCTTAATGATTCTTCCCTGTGTGTTGCCTACAATTATTGTGCTCAAAACACTGTGCCTGGCCTCTACCTCGGTGAAGGTTTTCAGAATTTCAGTTATATCCCCCGTAGTTATAGTAGCAACATTCTCACTCTTGTTTTCCCTTGGCGCAGTGCGAGTCAACAAGTGGGTGGAATGAGAGTGGCGTTGCTTGTAGAAAATAATGGGCTCGCGCATGAAGCAGCGAAAAATCAAATTCATGAACTTTGCTTTTTGTTGCCAAACATTATGGAACAGATGATCAGGTTTGATGTATACAAGGTGGGCCAGACGAAGAAAGCGGTTCGAGTTAAATTAACAAAAAGAGAAAGAGTGGTACTGAAAACCATTAATCATGGTCACTCCCTCGCCACCACAGCGGAAATTCTATCAATATCAGTCAACACCGTTGCGGCGCATTGCAAAAATATTTATCGAAAATTACAGGTTAAAAGTAGTACCCAAGCGGGTTTGAAAGCCAGAAAGCTTGGTTTGCTCGATTAAGTAAATCTCAGCACATAACAAAGTGTGTTTTGACGTCATTATCTGGCCGCAGGTCGGCGAGGGCTGTTTGTGCTTTTTAATTCTTCCATTTTTCATTTATGCTTTCGTTTGCATCCAATAATCTCTGAACCAAGAGAAAGCAAACAGAGAAAGCGCACGTGCTTTATAAATTTGACCATTACATTCTTGATACCTATAAAGGTGTGCTCCTGTCAGAGACTGACGGCAGCATAATTACTGACAATGATCGCATCATTCAATTACTTGAATTGCTCGCAAGCGCTTACCCCGATCTGGTCTATCGCGATGTGTTATTGGAGAAAATTTGGCCCGATCGAGAGGTAACTGATTGGGCGCTGGCGAGATTAATTGCGGATACAAGAACTATTTTGAATGTCGATAAAGATAGTGCAGACATCGTTAAAACAGTACACGGCAAAGGCGTTAAACTTGCAGTCGAAGTTGAAGCGCTGACTTCGCTTGGTGCCGCTGAGAAAAAAGCGCGTTCCCTATTTGAACGGCTTCCCAAAAATATTTTCAATCATTACTTACTCGCATTTTCAGGTGTTTTTTTAGGAATATTATTTTTAAGTATTTTTTTGGTATTTGAAAAACAGGAAAAACCTCCGGCTGAACAAGAAGAAGCCGAGCGCGAGGCTTGGCCTGCGCTTGGCTATAAGAAGGAAAAGTATATTGAAATACTTTCCTTGAAAGATAATTGGACCGCTTCAGAAAATTTGCAAATCAATTATGAAGACGGCGTCAGTATTGAACCCTTTGCATCCATGCAGCGACTGGGCTACGAATATCGGGGCCCTCAAAATTTAAATCACGCGCGCCTCTGGTTCAAAATTAGAGTGGATGAAGAATTTATAAAATCTAAAAGTAGAATCCGACCTTACGCCCTGCAGCTTTATGGAAATTCACAGGGTGAGTGGAATTGCATATTTCAAACTGAGGACCTGAAGACGACAGACAAACTTTTTCACTGTGATTTGAATGAGCCCGGTGGGATTTTCAACATCAATGAAAATCAAAGTCTTAGGTTGGGTGTTCGTGCCGAAGGAGAAAATGTTAAAGGCAAAGTGACCATTAGTGGCCTGCAGATTGAGCATGCTAACTCATTGGTCGAATCTGGTTGGCGCGCATCAAATAATTTAGTTGTTAAATACGATGGTGGTGTCAGTTTTAGCCCTTCAGACGGTGGTCAGCGATTGGAGTTTAAATTAGCCGGTCCACTGGATTTGGAGGGAGCAAGAATTGAATTTATTGTGGCCAGTAGCGAGGAGTATATTGATTCGGGCGCGAGTTTGTTACCTTTTGCCCAGCGTGTGGGTGGTAATTGGCCAGGAGAGTGGGGCTGTTACGTTTTAAATGAAGCGCTTTCACCGTATGGGGCAAGGTATTATTGTCAATTGGATGAACCGAACAATATATTCAAGCTCGAAGAGGGCGACCAGATCATGATTGGGGTGGCAACACAGCGCGGGAATGGAAAAATCTCCGGAAATATTACTGTAAAGCATGTAGGGATAGTATTCGATTGATAGTATTACCCCTCCTTCAACCCTTAAAAATGGAAGGCCTTTTACTTAAATGAATTGGCTATTTATGCCATACTACGGCGCCTTCATCTTCAGATCCTTCAGAATAAAAGGAAAGCCTCATGAATAAATGGATACTCATCTTACTTCTCGTTTGCGCCGGTGCGTTAGGTTTATGGAAGTTTGATCCGCTGAATCTATTCGGCCAAAAACAACAAGCGATGTTGTTGGAATACGTTCCAGCAGATACCCTTTTCTATATGGGTGGGAAGACAGACAAAGCCCTGACAGATTTTGTGGCAAATTACCCGCTTCTTGCTTCTTCGCCATCCCAAAGCGTAGCGATGAATACACTCAAGGAGGATTTGTTCGGAAGTGATGCTGCTTCGGCGAAGCTCGTTAAATATCTCATTGAAGATTTCTCTAAAACTTCAGGCAACACCTACGGTGATCTTGCAGACTATTTTGGAACGGGTGGTGAGGGCGAATACGCTTTTTATTTTCACGGTGCCATTCCAGTTGCACATTTTACTTTAAATGACGTGGAAAAATTTAATAGCGTCGTTGTTTCTGCTTCGAAAGAAGCGGGCTTGAGCTTCAAAGAAGACCGCATTGGTGAAGCCGATGTGAAACGTTGGTCCTTGCATGAGGAGGGTGACATAAGCCTGGATTTCGTGATTGCGACAACAAAGAATTCAGCAGTGTTAACCTTGGCTTCAAGTGATGACGATGAAAATATCCTTGCTCAACGCGTGGGACAAAACCCCCTACAAGCTTCTTTGGCTTCGAGCGGTGAAATTAAAAAATTACGTGCAGATTACGGTTATTCAGAGCACTTGATTTTCTATTTTAATTTTGAACACCTTCTTAAAGGAATGTATGAGGGCGAGAACACCAGTTTAGGTAAGGATCTCGCGAGATATTTGCCGGGTGATGTCAAATCTCAGCTTGATCAGTCTATTACTGAGGAGTGTAAACAGGATTATCTCGGGTTGGTGGGTCAGTTCCCCCGAATGGTTGGCGGCTATACGGATTTGAAAATATCCGGAGATCAATTAATCTCGGATTTTCAGTTTTTATTTGAGCTAAAAAATAAATTGGTGACAGACGAGCTTAAAAAATTACAGGGGCATTTGCCCAAGCACACACTGGTGTCCAATGATAAGTTGTTTGGCTTTGCTATGGCTTTCGACATAGATCAGATGACTCCTGTGGCGACAGCTTTGTGGAATGCTTTTATTAACGCCGATTTTAAATGCGAAAATCTTGTTGCGGCTCAAAATAAAGCACGTGAACAAAATCCTGCAATGATAGGCATGGTTACCGGAATGGCGCACGGCATCAAAGGGCTGGGTGTTTCTGTATTTGATTTTAAATGGGACGCGAATACCAAGCAGCCTTCTGAAATTAATGCTTTGATCAGTGTCGCTGCTGAAACGCCGCAAAGTGTAGTTTCACTCATGCAAATGGCTCCTATGTTGGCCGGTACAAGTGTTGCAGTCGATGGCACGCCAACAAAATTGACGCTGCCAATGTTGCCGCCCAGTATTGAATTGTTTGCCGCCGTAAAAGGAAAGCATGTAGTCGTGTACAGTGGTGAGAAAGGAAAACACGGCGCGGATGCAATGACGAGTGAAGGCTTGGTCGCGAGTGGTCTGTACGGTGGTTCAGTTAATTATCGAAAAATTCTTGAATTGGCTGAGAATTTTGACGTGAGCAATGGCCCGATGAAGCAGGCTAAAGCTTGCATAGATTATTATGAATTTCTACATATTATGGACAGTATGCGAATGGATATAAGCATGACCTTCAAATCGATCGACGAGGGTTTGGAAATTCGAGCGGGTGGCACCATGGATAAACCCAAAGCGCAAGATTATTCGATTGATGTCACTGGAAAGTGGAAAGTGGAATACCTTGATGAAGAGTGTTCATGGATAGACAGTGGAACAGAAACGATAAGCTCTGATGCCACTGGACAATTTTCTGAATACGATAGCGACTTGGGTTGTGAGGTCTATCAAGTGGCATACAACTGGGAAAAACAAGGCGGAAAAATTACAATGACCGGATCAGGTCAGGAACGTTTTCGCGATACTTGTGAAGAAGAATGGCAATCCGAAGAAGCGACGACTTATACTTGTCACTTAATCAATATTGCAGGCAGTGACAGCTTTCAATGCATATTCGATCCGGGTACACCCGACGTATCACTTCATCGATTTACTCGTCAATAATCTAAAGTCAATAATCTAAATAAGTCTGGCGCGGCCACGGTTTTGCTGGCTGCGCCAAGACTGAAAACATAAAGATAGCGACAAGATAACAATAAAAAGCCAGAAAGGAACACTTCCACCACCCGAGCTGCCCGCATTTCCACCGGAAGGCCTTGGGTTTGAAGGCGTCGTTTCTTCCAGAAAAGAAATGTTAATCGCGTCGGAATCCAGCGTTGCGTTAACTTCATTATTGAGCTGCAGTTCAATCGTCTGGGAATCATTAAAGTTGTTTTCCAGTTCGATCATTTTTGCTGTGCTGTCGCCGTTAGCCCAATCTACAGTGCCGCTCGCTTCTGTGGTGCCATCCACTAACAGGTTCCAATCTACCGCAGCCGTATTGGCAAAATTGCCTTTACGCTCAAGTGGAATGAACACGCTTTGTGCTTGAATGGGTATTTCTATTTCCTCAGCCAAGGCCTTGATATGTGTTGGGGCGTTTGCTTCCGTCATTGTCACAAATGCAATATGAGGTGTGGCAAAACTCGCACTGCCGTTAGGTCGTATTAAGCGCAGAGCCAGTTGTTCCATTTCTTCTGAGTCGCCATCGACGTTGATATCCAGACTAAAAGTCTTGCTGCCGTCTTCACCGTCGTTCCAGAATAAAGTTTGTGTTTGTAAACTGTAATCCGATTCTGCTGCGGTGAGTGATAGTGCCTCAATATCGACACTGTAAGTTCCGGTGCTGCCTGTACGAATAACTTCAATAGTGAGAGTGTCACCTTCAAAACCTGTGTATTGTGAAGAGGAGAAGCGCACGTTGTTTGAAGTCTTCGTTGCATCATCCAACACAAACAGGCCCGATTGAATATCACTGACAGCAATAGTACCGCTGGGAAGAAAAGGGTAGACACCCCAGGCGCCCGCAAAGGTGGAGAAGTTTGAGTTTGGTTGTGTATCAAAATAACCCGCGAGGCTTGGTTGGTCGGGGCTGCTAATATCCAAGACTGTGAGACCAGCGGTATAGTTAGACATGTAATAGCGATTTCCGCGAACAAAACCATTGTGGTCAATCGCGGAAGTACTGCCTGTCCAGACATTTACAAGCGTAAGGTTGTTTAAATCGCTTGCGTCAAACACCCTCAAACTTGTATTCAAATCTCGATTAATTTCATCCAGTTCATCTTGCACAAAAAGATAGAGGCCGTCTTCGGACCACCAACCCGAATGCACGTATTCTGCATTGGCATAGGATCTGGAAGAAATATGCGCTGGCGAAAGCGGGTTGGAAATATCCCACAGTTCGATGGTGCTTTCGTTGAAATCCGCCAGCACAACACATTGATCCATTGAGCTGCCCTGGGGGCAGCTTGCCTGACGCGAATCGGTGATCACATAGGTGGCAGCATCGTGAATGTAGTTGGCGCTGCTTGCAGTACTTTGAAAACCCGGGTTTTCGGGGCTGTTTAAATCGTAAAGTCGAAACTTGCCGCGCAGCATATTTGAACCCGCGATAAGTAAAGACGCGGACAAATTATTTTGGGTCACGCCGAAACTGTAGTCGACATTGCCCATAAAAACATTATGTGCAGTATTAAAGTCTGAATTAAAAGGCAGCGCTTTTACGTTGTTAGGTAAGCCGCTTAAATCCAAAATACTTAAACCCATATTACCTTCTGTGGTGATATAGGCATAAGCCTTCCAGCGATTTTCGTTTGCAGACCACTGTTGTAGAATTTTAATATCCCGCCAGTCATTGATAACGCCGTTATGTACACCTATAACCTGAGGTTCATCCGGATTGCTTACATCGACAACTGAGGCGCCAGTGTCCAGGCCAACGATGACATATTCCCTTAGTGTATTTAAATCCTGAAAGCCCCAAATATCTGAGGCGTAGAAAGCATTGCTTTTTAAATCTTCCATATTAATTTGCGAGCGAAGATGGATGTTTTCGCAGGGGAAAACGCTCGCTGTATTGTTGATGCAATCCACAGGTTTTCTGCTGGTATTGGCTGCCTGCATTTTTTGCATTAAGCCAGACATCTCGACCTGTTCTTCGCGAGAAATTGTTTTACTGTCAGCAATCACTCTGAACCCTAATGCTTCAAAATTATCACGTTGATTTGCGGGTACACCGATAAGGGTGGAAAGATTATTGCTTTTATCCTGTTCTGTGTAGTGGCTCATCTTGCTCATGCTGGCTTTTAAGCGATGCGTTGCGGTGCGCAGTGAAAAAAGTTCATCGGCGTTGGCGATTTGATAAGTTCCACGGCCGACAAGAACGGGATCACCTTTACCCGCACGTGTTAGTGCATACTTAAGGGTCTTGCAAGGGCGAAAAACGTTGGTGCAGTCTCCCGCATCTTCGCCCTGTTCGTGAACATAACGAGGGAGTTTGTCATCTGCCAGGACGGTTTGACAAAAAGCCCCGAGAAAGAGGCTAATCACTGAAAGACCAAAGATTTGTGAAAACCTGAATGTATGTTTCACTTTCATGGAGCTACCTATCTATTCTATGTTTTGAGGCAATGCCCCTAAACAATGCCCTGAAATAAAGCTGACATTGTAAAATATAGCCAAATGAATTCAACAAACGAGCTTTGGGCAAATTTGTTAAAAAATGTATAGTGCAGCTACGTTTAGGCATTGAATCCTGCTAGCGTATAAAAGGGGTCTATATTCAATCGTCTATGTTCTGTTTTCGACTAAGTTTGAAACTCAATGTTTACTAAAAGTTCAATTTCTAGGAGTCTAAACCACTTTATCACCGTGGTCTGCTGCTGTATCACAATTTGTTCGTGTACTTCGAACGAACGTAACATCCAGCTTGTTTTTTCGCTGGATGCGTCACAGACGGAACCTGAAGTTGACGTGAGTTTCTACCTATCTTCGATTCGTTTGTTCACGGCTGATGAAGTGGTACCGCTCATTCTTCTTCCCAATGATTGGCAAAATGACTCAGTTGCGCTAGTACATCTCAGCTCCAAACAAAAAGAGTTTTCCAAAGCGACAGTTCAAGGTTTGATAAATGCAAATTTGAACTTGAAAGCGATTGAGTTTGATATAGGCCTGCCTTTTGAGTTGAATCACGCTTATCCCTTACAGGCACAAGCGCCGTTAAATTACAGCCCAATGTTTTGGTCCTGGCAGCAAGGTTATAAGTTTTTGCGGATTGATGCGAAAAGCCAGAAACAAAGCTGGGTTTTTCATTTGGGTTCCGAGGGCTGTAGGTCGTCTTCAATGATGAGGCCTCCGCAGGAAGCCTGTGAGCGGGTTAACAAAGTGACCTATCGATTGAATCTTGATGGTGAGCAGGCTGTAAGTGAAATTAATATGCATATCTCCCTGGATGAACTTATGAAAATACCTGCTGGCGATGTTGATGGCGATGTCGATGTATTTTGTACTGGAAAATATCAGGATAACCCGCAATGTCGGGAAATATTTTCTCGCTTAGGGATGGATGTTGACACAGGTCGTTGTCTCAATCAGTGCGAAGATCAAAAATGGCTTTATGTAAAATAAAATTAATTAGAACAGATTATTTTATCGTTACTAAGTTTGTTTTATTAGTTGCTCTATTTATTATTCCCGCATGTGCTCCCAAGGGTAGTCCCTACGTTTGGCAGTTGCCGCCCGATTTTAAACCACCACTTGTACCAGAACATAATCCGATGACAAATGAAAAGGTGGAATTGGGAAGACATCTATTTTATGAAAAAGACTTGTCTGCAAATCAAACCCAGGCTTGTTCAAGCTGTCATCATCAGTCTTTAGCTTTTTCAGATGGTCTGACCCAGCCTTTGGGATCAACGGGCGAAAAATTACGTCGCAATTCACCGAGTTTGGTGAATGTTGCCTATCAAGCAAGCTTGACCTGGGCACACCCTCATCTTAAAGAATTGGAAAGGCAAATCTTAATCCCGCTATTTAGTGATGCCCCCGTTGAGATGCAAGCATTTGGCAACGAAGAGTTAATCTTGAATAGACTCCTTCAAAAATCACCCTATCCTGAACTTTATGCAGCAGCTTTTCCCAATTATCGCGATCCGATAAATTTTGATAATACTGTTAAAGCGTTAGCATCGTTTGTGCGCTCACTCGTCTCGTTTAATTCCAGGTTTGACCGCTACGCTTGGTACGGAGAGGACGATGCATTGGATGAGAAAGAGTTGCGTGGATTAGCGTTATTTATGTCAGAAAAACTTGAATGTCGTCATTGTCATGGGGGGTTCAATTTTTCGCTTTCCAATACGCATGTGAACCCCGCGGAGGATAGTGAGCAGTTTCATGATATTGGATTGTATAATCCACAAGGTCCAAAGGCTCCTCAGGATTTTGATTGGGGCGTGTATGAGATAAACGGAAATCAACAGGATAGAGGTAAATTTAGACCGCCTAGCTTGCGTAATGTTGCTCTCACCGCACCCTACATGCATGATGGCAGTATTAAAACGCTTGAAGAGCTTGTTGATTTTTATGCGGCAGGCGGGCGCGTGATAGAAAATGGCCCGTACGCAGGAGATGGTAGGCTTAGCGCAAACAAAAACGCCTTTATTCACGGCTTCGAAATAAGTGAGCAGGAGAAACAGGAGCTAATTGCTTTTTTGGAGTCTTTAACTGACGAGAGTGTTTTATCCGACAAACGTTTTTCAGATCCTAAATCTGCAAGTGATAATTCGCATTAAATATAGATAGTGATACCAACCGCAAAAGCTTAATACAGCACACCACCAGAATTTTTGTAAAGTTTAAGAATTTCTATAGCAGCATCCCGGTTTAATTCGGGAATAATATCTATGTCTCTTTGCATGAATTCTTGTTTCCAGGTGGGAGATATTGGGCCTTCGTCAAATCCGATTGCTTGAGCGTCTTCAACGCAGGCCGCGTAGACCAGTCTCTGCACTCCACTCCAATGCGTTGCGCCAACGCACATGGCGCAAGGTTCGCTTGAGCTAATTAGTTCGTGTTGATGCAGTCCCTCTTTTCCTAAATCGTAGGTCTTGAGTTTATTCTGCGCGAGCATGATTGCGACAACTTCTGCATGTAAGATAGCATTGTTGGTGTTTGTAACGAGGTTTACACCAAGCGCTAGCAATTCACCGCTTACACAATCGACGATGGCTGCAGCGAAGGGGCCGCCCGTTTTATTAAGGACATTGTTTCGAGCAGCTTCGAGAACAAAGTTCATTTTTTTTTCATCGGACAGTGTGTTGACCCATTCTGATTGAAATTCAATTAACCAGATTGGTAGTTCAAATGAGATGTGTTGCTGTGACGGTGGCATAAATGAATTAACTCACGTTTAAAGTGAAATTGCCAAACTTTCTTCGCTAAAATCCGGCAGCCAAAAGCTGAAAACACTGCCTATTCCCAGAGTGCTTTTTACACTCACTTCACCGCCATGCAATATTACTAATTCCTTGATTATGGCTAAACCCAACCCAGTACCTTGAATTGTGTTTATAGACTGATTTCCGACTTGAACAAAACGTTGAAATAGTTTGGCAATATCGTCTTCAGCGATACCGCGACCCGTGTCATGCACCTCGACAAGAATACCTTTCTGTTGGTCGCGCACCTCCACTCGGCAATGAAGCTCTATTTTTCCTTCCTTGGTAAACTTTACAGCATTACTGATTAAGTTTCTGAGGATTTGCTCAAAGCGAAGGGGGTCTACAGTTACAGAATTTCCAAAATTGTTGAAGATATTAAACTCGATTTGCTTTTCCTGCAGCGTCGGTAGATAGCCTTCCTTAAGCGTATCTAATAGTCGATTCAGTTCAAGTTTTCGATATTTTAATTTGACATTGCCTGACTCTATTTTTGAAACATCAAGGACGTCGTTTATCAGTTCATTTAGGTGTTCGGCATTGCTGAGCACGATATCGAGTTTTTCAGCAATTTCTGTAGGCAGAGCATCGCGGTTTTTTTTGCAAATTCTTCGCGTAAATCCAATAATAGAGTTCAAAGGGGTGCGTAATTCATGCGAAATATTGGCAATAAAATCGGCTTTTACGCGATTGGAATTTACAAGTTCTTCGAGCGCCTTGTTTAATTTTTGTGTTCTTTGCTCGACTTCATTTTCAAGATTCACCGTATAGTCTTTAACGAGCTTGTTCTTATCAATGAGTTTTACGCACAGAGCCTGGTAACTTTTATTCAGGATGTCTATTTCATTAGCAGTGTTTGATTTGTCGTAAGCCGTTGTTCCCTCATTTGTTTTTTCTGTCGATTCTATATCAAATGCCAATATTTGGTCTTTTAGTTTGGTTAGGGGTTTGCCCACATAGCGGTTGATTATGTAAAAGGTGATAAGAGAAAGTGCCAGGGTTTTTACAATTGCGCTCAATATAGTTAACACAATTGTTGTATAAGTGCGCTCAATAACGGTAAGCGAGCTTGAATAGAGCTTTATGCTGCCTATTTTGCTGCCGTCATCCGGAGAGAGCAAAGGAAAATTTTGAAGGTATAGCCGGTCATAAAATCCCTGGGCGTTGATTGCTGTGATTTTTCCGGTTAGAGGCTCGATGGTTATACGAGCACCCTGATCATCAAATATTTGTCCTATCCTCTGGGGTAGGGTCATACCAATAATCTCAACACCGATGACTTCCTGATTGCGTGACATGCCGAGTAAGGCCGCTGAAAGTTGGTCTTCGTCATAATTCCAAAGGGCTTTAGATGCGGAGGCCTGAAAAGTGTGGGCAAGAGATTCAATTTGTTTTGAAAGCCTATTTTTTTCGTTCTGAAACTCAAGTATGAGTTGGATACTTGTTGCCGTTGCGGCAACGACAAAATACAAGCCTAGAATGACAGTGATAAGCTGCCTGGCGAGATTCTTTCGCTTGCCTATCTCGTTGTTAATTAATTCGCGCACTAGTTTGGTCGCGTGTTATAGCTTAGAGCTGCCAAATAAAGGTAAAAAAAGAATCAAGGTATAGAATGGATACATGAATTCTCCCTATTCAGGATTAATTGGAAGGAGGAATTGTTCCCGTAATTTTTTTACATTTTTCGATTGCAAGTATTGATTGAATTCCTTGAAAGGTGCGGAGGCTTTTAAGCTGGAAGCGCGATAGTTATTACGATCAAAGGGGAGTGACTCAGCGAGAACCAGTACGGGGTGCCCATCAAATTCATTTTTCAACAGTGTTTGTGCCACGGCGACATTAAAGTAAGCCCCGTCCACACCTTGATTCAGAGTCAATAGTAATAAACTTTTAAGGGAATTCAGTTCTCGTGCTTTAATTTTCCCGGAATTTATACCTTCCAAATAGGGCCAAGCTGTAAATCCTCTGACAAACCCTAAGCTACGTAGCTGATGACTCAGTAATTTGGCATTTTCAGTAAGCACCAATACCCCGTCGGTAAATCCAACGACGGGATCGCTGTATTGAACCGAGAAATCTTTTTTTAAGTCTGTTGCCCAGTAGGGGTGATCCGGAAATTTAAAGTCAATGGACTCACTCAGAAGGGATTCATACAGACGTTTGATTGGCATGGGCTTAAAGACGAGCTCATAGCCATACTCCTCGGCAAAGCCTTCAAACAGCTGCGCAGCAAAGCCGGTGTACTCTCCGTTCTCAATTTTGTAATACGGGGAGTAATCAATGACTTCTACGCCAATTTCCAGTATTTTCGATGGCGTTATTTTCGACGACTTTACTTTTAATGGGGTTGTTTCGGAAGAACTCTGCGGCTCTGCATAGGATTTGGAAATGCCGGTAATTAATTGAATGCCAATGATAATTGTCGTGAGTATGACTGCCGAACAAAGCGGTACGACCCATATGCGGATAAATTTTGAGTACAAAAAGTCCATTCTTACTTCTCACCTTGCCCCCGCATATTGAGTATAGACAAGCTTAAAAGACCTGAAGATTTGCGCGTGAAATTGATTTATGACACTTTAAATAATATTAATGTCTTCTAAATCAACAGAGAAAAGAAAAAATCGTTGTAATATTGATCACCAAATTTGGGCTTGGATTAATGTATACAATAATGGGGATGGATCAGGAGCTAGATGAAGATACTTTTGGAGTTATGGACGGGGATAGGACCATTAATTCGTAGTTTGCCCATCGCGAGAGAGTTACAAGCAAGGGGCCATGACGTTCAGTTTGTCAGTCACGATCAATCCGCAAAATACATGCGTGCTTGCAGATTTAAGCAGGCAAGCCTGGATACCCAGAAAGTGGCGATGCGTAAGGGTCAGCTTGTCGATTGGCGATGTTTGGATGCCGCTGCGGCCCGTCGCGGATTTACTGATATCAATTGGATCGAAGACACACAAAAAGTCTGGCAAACCTTCCTTGAAAAAGAGCAATTTGATTTAGTCATTTCTGATTTTGGCGTGCAGTCCTCTATGGCGTCAAAATGTTTGGGACTGCCTTTGGTGACAATTACACAAAGCTGTATGCATCCAGGCAGAAAAGGCGGGCGGATTTGGTACTGGGAACAAAATTTGGAAGAGGAGCCTCGTCGGGAGTCTTGTCACACCATTAATCAATACCTGTCGAACTTTGATGTCCCTCCCTTAAGTTGTTTTGAGGATCTTTATCTATCAGATAAGACTTTGATTCCCGGCATACCTGAATTTGACTGGCTTGAAGATAAATACAAATCGCACACACACTTTACAGGCCCAATTATTTGGGAGGGCATGTTTAAGCCCAGCGAGTCTAATCAAAAAATCCAGGAACAGAAAAATAAGGCGCTCTCAATTTTTGCCTATACCGGACGCATGAAAGACGCAGTGGGTAAAAGTGGCCAAATTATTTTTGAGGCGCTGGTTGAAGCTGCCAGAAAACGCCCGAGCTTTAATTTTGTTATATCTACCGGAGGTGTGGGTGAATGTAAGAAAACACTGACCAATCATATTCCGGAAAATATCCAGATTGTGGATTGGCTACCTATTTCCGAAGCTTTTTCCAAAAGTGATCTGGTAATCCACCACGGCGGTCATGGAAGTTGTATGGCCAACATTATCTACGGAAAACCGGCATTGGTTTTACCCACTCACACCGAAAGAACGTTTAATGCTCATCGGATGCAGGATCTTGAGTGTGGTAATTTCATTGATCGGGAAAACATCAGTGGAGACACCATCGTAAAGGGAATTGAATTACTAATAGAAGACCGGCGGTATGCGGAAACTGTGCGGTCTTATCAGCACCTCGTTGAAAACGAATACATGAGCAGTGCGAGTAAAGCAGCGGATATCATTGAATCATGAAAGCCTCAGTTATTATACCGACCTACAATCGCGCAGAAATTCTCGGTCTAACCTTGCGTTCCTTAACCAAGCAGAAATTTGCAGAGGGTGAAGGGATGGAAGTGATCGTTGTTGATGACGGATCATCCGACAATACCCGAAAGGTTGTTGACATATTTAGTAAGCAGTTAGACATTCATTATATTTACCAGGAAGACAAAGGTTATCGTGTGGCATTGGCGCGAAATAAGGGAATACGGCTGGCCAAGTACGAAGTGATTGTATTGCTGGATGCGGGTGTGGCCGTTGCGTCAGACTGCATCAGCCAGCATATTTCTGAACACAAACAGTCCCTGAAAAATGTTGTTAACGGCTATATCTTTGGCTACAACTACACCTTGAAAAGCCATGAACTTGATAGAACCTTTAATTTTGCCGAAATAGATCAAACCATAGCGAATTTGGTTAGTCAAAATCGTTATCTGGATTTGCGAGAGGAAAATTACGCCGCGGTGAAAGATCAACTTTATCGTTTGCCAGCACCCTGGACATTATTTTGGACAACCAACGTATCGTTTACTGCACAATTTTCAGCTGAAGTGAATCACTTTAGTGAGCGTTTTATTGGCTGGGGTGTGGAAGATATTGAATTTGGTTACAGACTTCACAAGGCGGGGGGTAAGTTTATTCTTTCCAGGAAAGCGGCTGGTTTACATTACCCGCACGAGCGACAAATGGACAGCCAAAAGCAAACCAACGAAGCAAATCGTTTTTTATTTTCGCGTATGCATCCCGATGAGGTGGTCTTGCGTTATATGAAGTCAAGCGCACTTAAGTTTAATTTCGAATTGATGGAAGAAGCCAGTAAAGAGGCTTTGGCCTAACTATGAAATCCAATAAGTTTTTAATAATAGTTTTCGTAATTGGTCTGGCTTTTACGCTTGGGGGTTTGACTCTGGTTCGAATGGAAATTACTTCGACTGCGATGGGTGTAGTTCAATACAAGGAAGAGACCGTCGTATTTGCTCCTATACAAGCACAAATTGAGCAAGTGCTAGTGACACCCAATCAATTTATTCAAGCAGGGGATACTATATTGCGTTTAGGTAATCCCGACCTGGAATTGCAAATTAATCAGACAGAAATTGATCTATTCAAAGCCAAGCGGGCATTTAAACAAGCAGAGTTAGACTTGGCTCAGGAAGATATCACTGGCAAAATCCCGGAGCTTCAAAACATCCAGGAAATACTGAGAGTTCAAAAAGAGTATGCCCGTTTGTCCAATTTGCTGGAGGAAAATAACGAAGTATCACTGGAACAAAATCTCATCTCTCGCAAACAGTATTATTTGGAGGGTATGGCGCACCTTAAACATCAAATGTCACTCATTGAAAATGAGCAGTTAAATTCGTGGAAGGAAAAAGGCCTGGAATCGATTCACGGTGAGATGGGCGTAAATGCATTGCAACATATTGAGCTTCAAGTTAGCCAACTTGAGAAACGTTTGGCATTACTTAAGCAAGAAGCAGCTAAGTTAGACATTGTTGCGCCCCATGATGGTATTGTGGTGGATTACTATTTTGATTATAAAAACGAGCTGATTTCACAAGGCGAAAAAGTATTGAAATTTGCGAACCCACGCAGTGGCTTTCAAGTGAAGTCGTACATTCCAGAAAAAAATATTGATTTAATCTCTATGGGAATGAAAGCGCGTATGGAATCGCGTGTTTTTCATTCACAATTAGAAGGCTACCTACACGGTGAAGTGGTGCAACTTATTAATAGTCGCGATGTGAACCGCCCGGAAGATACGCAAATAGCATTTTACGAGGTGCTCGTGGATGTACAGGATTACCCGTATCCTCCTGTTCATGGGTCGCGCGTAGAATTGGAAATCATAATTGGTCGAGGAAGCGTAATTGCTGCGTTGCTTAATCGTCCCAGTGTAAACAGAGAACCTCTGAGTTTGGCTGCCAGTGAATATTGAGGAACTCGAAAAGCAAAAGTCCATCATCCACTTTTATCTCTCACACTTTAAGCAATTAAAGTTGGGTATAGTGCTGATTGTCTGTCGCGTAATCGTGGTGGCCCCCATTCCCTGGGTCTTTAAAATTGTTATTGATCAAAGTGTCGCCTCTGCGGATGTGTCTGGTATCGGCTTGTTGGTGTTTATCTGCATTGGTCTTTTGCTCTTACATTATTCAATGGGTGTGGCAGGGGTTAAAAAACTGGGAGGTGTCACCGCGAGAATGATTCGCGATTTGCGTTCTGCGGTGTTTAATCGCATGCAGTTTTTGTCCTTTGCTTACTTGGATAGAAATACGACAGGTGCATTGATTAGTAAGTACGCCGTCGATACCCAGAAAATTCAAGACACTCTCATCATAATGTCGGAAAAAGTGATTCCCGACTCGACCTATGGAATAGCGACCTTAATCGTATTGGTCAGTTTGGATTGGCGCCTTTCTGGTGTGCTTTTACTGCTTATTCCTGTGTATTTCCTTCTGAGATTTTATTTTTGGAATAAACTCAAAGTCAGTCACGAGAGAATTCGGATTAATCAGGAACAGTTGACGGGTAAGGTCAGTGAATTAATTTCTGCGCTTCGCTTTCTGCGCAGTTTGGGTGAGGAAGAAAAATCGGCCAAGCAGCTGCAAACGGGTAATGAGGCATTGGCGGTGGCCAATCACGATATGCTATCAACCAAAACAGTGTTTTGGACAACAATGTATGTAATTACCCAGGTGCTCTCTTTGATTATTGTGTGTGGTGGAGCTCTGTTGGTAATCAATGGCAAGCTCAGTATGGGAACACTGGTCGCCTATCTCGCGGCACTGCCAATTTTGTTGTTGCCAATGGATACACTTACAGTATTTTCTGATTATTACTATCGCGGAGAGGTCAGTTTTACCAGTATTAAGGAGTTGGTGCGCAGTGAGAATGTTGAAGAGCGTCGTGGGACACAACAACTGCCTGTCATTAAGGGTGCTATTGAATTTAAAAATGTGTCTTTTTATTATCCTGGTAAGCCAGACCAAGTCATTCTTAATGATTTTAATTTGAGCATAGAAGAAGGTGAAAATATTGCGTTGGTAGGCGCTTCCGGTGCAGGCAAAAGCACCATTACCAACCTTATATTGGGTTTGTATGAGGTGCAGGCAGGTAGAATATTGGTTGACGGTGTGCCGATGCAGTCACTGTCGATGGCTTGGTTCCGAAGACAGTGTGCGATTGTAATGCAAGATACAATTTTGTTTTCTGGCACAATTATGGATAACTTGCGTTTAGCAAAAGAAAATGCAACAGAGCAGGAAATTCTTGAAGCGGCGCGTCATGCCAATGCAGATAACTTTATTGTAAATTTGCCCGAGGGTTATCACACGCTCATCGGTGAGCGAGGTATAGGGCTTTCCGGCGGTCAAAAGCAAAGGCTTGCTATTGCGCGAGCTATTCTGCGTAACCCAAAAATACTGATTTTGGATGAAGCAACTTCAGCGCTGGACAATGAAAGCGAATTCCTTGTGCGTGAGGCTTTGAAGAAAATAACAAAAAATCGAACGGTGATAACCATTGCTCACAGATTGAGTACGGTGCGTGACGCGGACCGTATTGTAGTGCTGGGAGATGGAAAAATCCTGGAGCAGGGTGACTTTAAGAAATTGTCGAGTCAGTATGGTTACTTCAAGCGCTTGGTAGAGTTGAATGCGCTAAGCTCTTAAAAAAGCTCCTAAAAAGTCCCTTAAACATATTGCTGCTGGGATTAATCTACTTTTTTCTTTCCGGCCACTTTTTCTAAATGTATTTTCGGTCTGCGTTTAACTTCTTCATATAATTTAGCCAGGTATTCTCCGATCACTCCCAGGCTCAGCAATTGAACGCTACCAATAAACAAGAGTGGCACGAGGATAGAAGCCCAACCTGGAACAGCGTTTGAGGTAAAGAGTTTTACCGCGAGCACCCAAACAATAAAACACAGGGAAATAAAGCTCGAAGTTATACCAAGCAAAGTTATCATTCTTAAGGGGGTTGAAGAAAAGGCTGTAATTCCTTGCCAGGCCAGTGACAGCATTCTACGTAAAGGGTATTTGCTTTCACCTGCTTCACGTGCTTGACGTTCATATTCGACGGTAGTCGAAGGAAATCCAACTTCGCGGACAATACCACGTAAAAATAAATTGGTCTCCGGATAAGAGAGTAGGGCATTCAGTGCGCGACGCGACATAAGCCGAAAATCAGCGTGATTGAATATCAAGTTAACCCCGAGTTTTTGCATAAGATGGTAATAACTTTCTGCCGTAAAACGTTTAAAAAAGGTATCGCTCTCACGTTTGTTGCGCACGCCATAAACCACATCAAAGCCTTCATTAAATTTTCTTATCATCTGGTCAATATTGTCGGGGCCGTCTTGTAAATCTGCGTCGATGCTAACAATTAAATTCTCGCGGGTTTCACAAAGGCCTGCATAAAGGGCATTTTGGTGTCCACGGTTCCTGGATAATTTTAATGCGATAACATTCGCGTGTTGTTCCGCAGCAGCCTGAAGAAGTGACCAGGTTTTGTCGCGGCTGCCGTCATCGACAAAATAAAGTGAAGATTCAGAACTGATTAACTGCTGTTCTTGCAGAGCGCCTAACTTTTCAATCAGTATTGTTAAAGTTTTGTTGAATACCGCCTCTTCGTTATAGCAGGGCACAACAATGGCGAGAGATGGCAGTGAGGCGCTATTCATTGTTTGGATTCTTTTTGGTGGTCATTTGCATATATCCAGAACTTGTGTAGGCTAAAATTACAAATCAGCGTGAGCGCGGTTGCACTGGTTTGAGCGACAAGGTAGTGAAAAAACACGATAAAAAAACTAAAAGAAAGTGTATTAATTGTTAACCCTATTCCAGCCGAGATAACAAACTTTGGGAAAGTTGTTTGGTGGCTTTGCTGGCTGTTGAACGTAAAGCGGTAATTCAACCAGTAGTTTGCTATTGCTGAAAGGGTATATGAGCTTGCAGAAGCGACGATGCTGTGCAGAGATAAGAATTCTATAAAGATAATCAGCAAAACAAATTGAAAGAGAGTGGCTGCTGCGCCCACAACAACAAAACGAACAAATTTATTAGTTTTTAGCGTTGATAAAATTGCGGGTGTATCAGTCATTGTTTGCTGTCTGCTTTTTCTGGGGAGTTTGTAGGTTTATGACGTAAAAACCTGGCCATTGCCCAATTTGCATGATCGTGGTGGTTATCTCCAACAGGATCTACTCTCAATTTTATGAGCTTCGCATTTTTTAAATCTACAAAAATTTCACCCGACTCACGGTAGCGTAAAGGGCCTGAATTAAATGCGAGCGTATCGTCGAGCCAAACACTAAAACTCACCTTACCTTCTATGCCTTCTTTATCCAAGCCGTAGTAAGAAAAAAAGTAGTTAGTACCTTTGGGAATACGATATACGACTTCAGATTCGGCGTGAACACCTAAACCCTTTTCATAGTATTTTCCGTTCAGTGACAGTGGTTTGCCTTCAACGCTCACGTTACGTCCCATTTCACCCCAATCCTGCGCGTAGGACAGGGCATTTTGTTCGCTGAGCCAGGCAATGCCATCTTCATTTAGCTGTACAAGAGAATGCGAATAGCGCCAGGCGAGGAAAACTGTTAAATAGATTAGGCAACCTGCCCCAACAATGGGTGCAACAACGGCGTAGTTGGTGCCGCTTTTTTCTTCCTGTCTTCTTCGACGAGTGATTGCTGCGAGAGCAAAGGCTTGTGCGATCATTAGGCCTTCTCCGGGTTTTCGATATCGCCCTTCATTGACGGCAAGAGGAACCAAACCTTGTACAAGGAGCCAAGCTAATAATACCGATGGGAGTAACCATTGCTTATGCATTTTTTTGCGTAGAAAACAAATGGATATGACCAGCACCACCAGGAGCGGTGCCCAAACCCACCTGAGATGCACATTCATCGTGTCTAGTGTGCGAGCCGTATTATTGTCGGGCCAGGACGGGCCGAAAAAAAGAAAAATCATATTTTCTTTTGCTAACCACAAATATTTTGAGAATGTCAGTGGATATTTTTCAAAGACATTTTTCCAATCTTCAGTCCCCTTGGTGACATCAATATTTGCTCTGACTATTCCTCGGCGGGAGGATTGCCAGTTTGATAAAGGTGCAAACGGTCGCGCTCCGGTTGAAGGTGAACCGTAAGCATAACTCCAGCCAGACTCACCGCGCTTGTAGTGGATATGAATTTCTTTTTTACCGGAGCGCGCGTAAAGTCCGACAAGCCGGCTATCACCGTGTGGTGCGAAAATGTGCATTTGTTGATACGTGCGATAGGTCAGCGGTCCCATGATAAAGACCATAAGCAGGAGTGAAAGACTGGCTTTGCTAAATTTTTGGTTTTGCGCAAACCACATCCAGGTACAAATGACAGCCGCAAGAGGAATAGCGATGCCGCGGGTGAGTCCTGTGAGAATCCATAGAAAAACCATTAATACAAAGGTGCTGACGGTCTGCTTGCGTTTGCAGCGCCAACTGGCCCAGAGAGCCAGCCCCAAAAGCGGCAGTAATAACGTTTCCTGCATAAAATAAGCGAAAACCACTATCCACGAGGGCAAAATTGAGAAAACGGCCCAGCCTGCAGTTGCAAGAAGTCTATTATCAAATAGCTCGCGTAAATAGCGATACCAAATCCAGGGCGTGAGTACGGAAAGCAGAATTGCATAAAACGCAACAAGAACGGGATCCTTGAAAGTTAATTTAGCAATGATGCCAATATAGAGTTGGTAGAGAATGGGGTCTGTTAGCGTCATCGGGTCGTTACGAAGCGGCTCAGAGCCTTGTTCCCAATGCCGTTGAGGATCACTCCAGATATGATCAAGCGGGTTGTAATCTGCAATGTAGCTAATTCGCAAAATAATTCCGAACAGAATCGTTAAATACAGTAGGGCGTAAACAATATTTAAGCGATTAAGTCCCTCGCGGAACTGTAAAAGCCATTGCCGAAAACATGATTCAAACTGAGCGAGCGCTTGCACAGCCTACTCCTTAGGTATCAGTCCTTTTAAGTTGCTGGTATCAGGCTGATAATTGTTATTAGGTAACCCCGAAAAAGGACGGGTTCTCGATTATAGCCAGCTGGCTAGAGTGATGAAAGCGTCGAGATGAGCAGAATTACTTCATTTCCATGTTTTGGCAATGAGCTCTTTGCCCCTCGTCTGACCTTCGGCAATTTAAGATTCTAATTCTAGTTCAATCAGGGTTGGAGGTAAGTATGCGGCACACCGGTAAAAAATTAAAATTCCTTCTTTTGACTTGTTGCTTATTAAGCCCGCTTTCATACGCGCTTAATATTCAATTGGATGCGTGTATTAAATCTGAATACAAATTTACTGACATAGAATTTCTTGATGGAGAGGCCTTTCTAGCAACTGCTCAGACTGGAGAATTATTGTATTTTTCTGCTTGTAATCGCCCTGCTCAATTGATTAAACACTTTGATGTACATTCCTATTCTGAGTTGGGCCTTTTAGGTGTTGCGATCTCACCGGATAAGCAACATATCTTCCTTTATTATTCACCGGAGAATGCACAAGAACGCATAACTCGACTTTCAGCTTTCACTTTTTCGACAGCAGAAAAAAAGGAAAACAAGACCTTAACTCCACCACCAGCACTTGCTGCTGAAAAAATTCTAATGGAGTTTTCTCAACCCTATGGGAATCATGATGGGGGAGCTTTAAAAATTGGGCCTGATGGCAATGTGTATCTGGGTGTGGGAGACGGGGGTTCTGCCAAAGATCCACACAATCACGGACAGAACTTCACGACACTTTTGGGTTCGATTATTCGCATTACGCCAGAACTTTCCAGTAAAAAAGGTTACACCATACCCAAGGGGAATCTAATAGATTTTTATCCTGATGCTGCACCAGAAATTTTAGCGGCAGGATTGAGAAATCCCTGGAAAATGAGTTTTGATAACTCAGGCAATCTTATCGTGGCAGACGTCGGACAATACACTTACGAAGAGGTCAGTATTATTCCAGCTGAGGCCATTGGAAACGTAGCGCTGAATTTGGGCTGGCGTTTAAAAGAGGGTGATGCTTGTTTCAATCCGTCGACTGACTGCGACCGACCTGGCTTACTTGCGCCGGCCTTTGTGTATGAACGCGATTTCGGCGCGTCGATTACAGGGGGTGAAACACTGATGCATGAAGGCAAGGAATATTACGTATTTGCCGACTATGTTTCAGGCGCAATAGGTGTGCTTCAACTCGCGCAACCCGGCAAACTGCTGATTGACTATCGTCCGGAGAGAAACGCCTGGAGCAGTTTTGGAAAATCAGTAAACGGAAGTGTTTTAATCGCAAATCTAAAAGGAGAAATATTTACTGTGACTTTAAAGTAGTCAAAAAAACTGAGTATAAATTAAAACATTTAGCCAGTTTTTCTAAGCTGGCTAAATGTTTGTATCAAACTATTTATTTTTCCAGAAATCTGCGTTGGGGATATCCAGTTCTTCAGGGTCAAAGGAATAATTTTTCACACCGGCTTTTCGCTGTTTTTCATAATCTTGCAAGGCTTTGATGGCCGGTTTTGCAACAAAGAAAATGGCAATGATGCCAAGAATGTTTATCCAAGCCATTAAGCCAACTCCAATATCGCCCAATGCCCAAGCGAGATTAGCAGTTTTTATCGCGCCATAGAAAGTCGACAAAATGAGCATGACTTTCAAAATAAACATTGATCCCGGGATGTGAAACTTTCGATTAATGTAAGCTACATTGGTTTCGGCAATATAGTAGTAGGCGAGGATAGTAGTAAAAGAAAAAAACGCGAGTGCAAATGCAACAAAAGGTTTACCGATTCCCGGGAACACATTTTCAATTGCAATTTGTGTGAAAGCGGGACTATTTGCAGCAATGTCACTGGCCAGGTTCTGCACAAGAAATGCTTCGCCGCTACCGTGTACGTTGTAAGCGCCTGTGATTAGAATCATAAAAGCAGTTGCACTACAGAGGAATAGCGTGTCGACATAAACCGAAAAGGCCTGGACTAATCCTTGTTGTGCAGGGTGTTGAACTTCTGCTGCGGCCGCGGCATGGGGGCCAGTACCTTGGCCGGCTTCATTTGAATAAACACCGCGTTTTACGCCCCATCCAATTGCAGCACCAAAGCCCGCCATCGGGCTCCACGCATCACTCAAAATCAAAGCAAATACGCCTGGAAGTTTGTCGATATTCAGAAGAACAATCACTGTCGCCAACAAAATGTAAGCAAGCGCCATAAAGGGAACGACATATTGTGCAAAGATTGCAATGCGTTTGACTCCGCCAAAGATGATAAAGCCGAGCAACATTATCATGGCGGTACCTGTGAGAATTTGGGCCTGACTTAAGACGCCAAAACTCGTATCGATTTGAGTACCCGAACCAAAAGCCGTGGCGACGGCATTGCTCATGCTATTAGCTTGGACTCCTGGGAGTAATAAACCACAAGCAATAATTGTTGCGACGGCAAATACCCAAGCGTACCAACGCCATTTTGTTCCCAGGGCTTTTTCAAGATAGAAAGCTGGGCCACCTCGATATTCTCCGTCTTGCTCTTCCTTGTAAATTTGCGCCAACGTAGATTCCACATACGCAGTTGCCGCACCAAGAAAAGCGACAAGCCACATCCAGAACACGGCGCCGGGCCCTCCTATGCCAATTGCTGCAGCAACACCTGCGATGTTACCCGTGCCAACACGACCGGAAAGTGATACCGCTAAAGCCTGAAAAGAAGAAATACCCTGATCTGAACTCTTGCCTGTGAAAAGCAGCCGCCACATCTCTGAGACCAGACGTACCTGAACAAAACGCGTCAGTATGGAAAAGAATAATCCCGCGCCCAAACAAAGAAAAATCAGTTTTGGGCTCCAAATTACGCCGTTGATATAGTTAACCACTTCTTCCATGAGAGTTCCCCCTGCTCATCATGTGTATTAGTAAGTGAGAGTTTACCTTTTGGCGTCGAACAACCCAAACAGCAATCCTTGCTAATTGGTCACATTTATCAGGAAGGAGAATAGAGCAGTAGTATATTTTTTAACTTTACGTATAATTTTGCGAAGTGGGACAGGGATATAAAGGATACACCATGCGACAGAGCGAGGAAGTGCATTATTTGGGATGCAATCTGTGCGAGGCGATTTGCGGCCTCGAAGTGCGTGTTAGTGGAGAACAGATTCTCTCTATAAAGGGCGATGCCAAGGACCCACTGAGCAAGGGGCACATCTGCCCAAAAGCCATAGCCCTCCAGGATTTATACAACGACCCGGAACGCCTGCGTCAGCCGGTACAAAAAACGCAAAACGGCGCTTGGCAGACTATCACATGGGAAGCCGCCTATAAGCGGGTTGTCGATAAATTTTTACAAGTTCAAAGCGATTACGGTCAGGACGCGCTCGGCGTCTATCAAGGCAACCCCAGTGTGCACAGTTTGGGTATCATGATGTTCGCTAAATTGTTTATTAAACAATTACGAACACGAAATCGTTACACCGCCACTTCCCTGGATCAACTGCCGCATCACATCGTGACTGGATTAATGTTGGGTCACGAAATGTTAATACCCGTGCCTGATATCGATCGAACCAACTTTATGGTGATATTAGGTGCAAATCCCGTGGTGTCGAATGGCAGTATGATGACCGTTCCGAATGTAAAAAATCGACTTAAAGGTATTCAAGCGCGAGGCGGACAGTTTTGGGTTGTCGATCCGCGCCGAACAGAAACAGCAGAACTCGCAGATAAACATATTTTCATTCAGCCAGGCAGCGATGCACACTTGTTGGCAGCCATGGTGAATACAGTTTTCAAACAAGGTTTGTACGCCCCAGGACGAGTTGCGGAATTTACCGACGGCCTGGAAAAAATTGAAACGCTTGTGGAGCCTTGGACGCCCGAAGTGGTAGAAGGCTTAACCGGTATTTCAGCACAAACTATTCGGGATTTGGTTAAACATTTTTGTGAAGCGGATTCGGCCGTGCTGTATGGTCGTATGGGTGTTTCAACTCAGGAGTTTGGTACGCTTTGTCAGTGGTTGATTGTGGTGTTCAACATCATCACGGGCAATTTTGACAAAATTGGTGGGGCAATGTTTAGTACGCCTGCGATTGATATTTTGTCCACGCGCAAAAGCCACCCTTCCCAAAGCACCTTTTCGTTTAATCGCTATCGAAGCCGCGTTAAAAATTTGCCGGAGATGCAAGGTGAACTGCCCGTGACAACACTTGCAGATGAATTGCTTACCGAAGGTGAAGGTCAGATCAAAGCCTTGATGGTAATAGCGGGCAACCCCGTATTATCCTCTCCTAATGGCAGTCGCTTTTCAGAGGCACTGGAAAATCTGGAATTTATGGTAGCCGTTGATGGCTATATTAATGAAACAAGCCGTCATGCCGATTTAATTTTGCCTCCCAATACCATACTTGAACGCGAACACTACGATTTGGTTTTTCATTCGCTCGCAGTGAGAAATACTGCGCGCTTCAATCGTGCTCTGTTTAAATCAAAAAAAGATTCACAAAGTGATACGGATATTTTTTTGGAACTTGCCATGCGTTTTTCGAAGAGAGGAAAAAAACTGAATCTATTGGATAAGCTTAAACTTAAATTTCTTAAAAAATGGGGAATACGTTTGTGGTTAAACAAACAGCTTACGGCCGGGCCGTATGGAAAAAGTTTTAAGCTTAATCTGAAGAAATTGGAAAAGCAGGCACATGGCATTGATTTTGGCGCATTACAAGCGTGTTTACCTGAGCGCTTGTTTAATGCTAATAAACGCATTGTTGTTGCGCCTGACGAGATCACGCGTGATCTTCCTCGTTTGTTGTCAAAATTAATGGATAGAAAGAATCAGAAAAAGTCTACCCGCTTTGATATGTTGCTCATCGGTCGAAGGGATCCACGGACCTGTAATTCATGGCTCCACAACAGTAAACGTTTAACGAAAGGCAAGCCACGTTGCCTTGCGCATATTCATCCAGACGATGCGAAAAAACTGGGACTCGTTTCTGGGAATCCGATAAGAGTCACTTCTGCTGTGGGTATTATTGATATTGATTTCGAAGAAACTGACTCGATTAACCGTGGAGTGATTTCTATACCACACGGATGGGGGCATGATTTGCCAGGTGTGAAAATGAGTTGCGCTGTACAAAATAGCGGGGTGAGCGTCAATAATCTCACGAATAATAATCAATATGATGCCTTGAGTGGAAATGCCATTCTCAACGGCGTGCCCGTCAATGTTCGCCCCGTGAATGCAGATAGCACTTTATTTTTCGCTGTGGGTTAAGGTGTTTTTTTACCCTGGTTTCTTTTCCAGGCAAGCAAACTTTGCACAATATTCGCCGTTAAGATCAAGCTTGCACCTAAAATCATTTTGATATTTAAGCTTTCATTTAAGAAAATCACGCTCAGAAAAATCGCCATTGGCAAATAGAGGTAGTAAACCAGGCTGGTAATTACCCCTGGAAGCTCAGTGCTGGATTTTACCCACATGCTGTGAGCGATAAAAGTGCAGAAGATACCGAGTATTCCCAACATAATCCAATCATTAAAATTCAAATTCCACTCACTGTAGCCAGCTAATGGAAGAAAAATAATAAAGCCAAAAGTGGATTGCCCCCAAGTGCGTGTCATGGTCGAGAGGTGTTGAATGTTTTGATGCAGTAAGGGTAAACATGCATATAAAAAAGCACTCAGTACACCCAGTAACATTCCAAGCGTAGCAGCACTTTCGAATTTAAATTCTGGCACAACTAATAAACAACCCGCAAAGCAAATCAATACTGTAAGCGCATCAAATAGTTGAATACGCTGCCCCTTGAAAATCCAATTCAGTAGAAGTAATTGAATGCCGAAAGTAGAAATACTGATCGCGCCTAAAGAAGCTGTAGAAAGTTTTATACTCAGAAAATAGAACAGCCAGTGGCTACCAAAAAAAATGCCGATCACAATCAAATAGAACCAATCTCTTCGGCTTTTTATCTGCTTGAAATATTTTCCAATAACAATGATGCAAGAAAGAATGCTTACAGTGATAATTAAACGAACCAACCCGATTGTGACAGCATTGGTATTTACCGCTTTTACCCAAAGCGGTACTGTGCCCATAATTAATGTAGAAATAACAGCGATAGAAAAAACGCGTGGACTAAAGCTCTTTGCGTTTGTAACGTTCTGCGGCAAAATTTGCGGCCCTCGCACTCAATGCCATGTAGGTTAAGGATGGATTCTGATGGGCAGATGATGCCATGCAAGCCCCGTCTGTGACAAATAGATTGGGAATATCATGGCATTGGTTGTTAGCGTTGAGAACTGAAGTTTCAGGGTCCCGTCCCATGCGTGCCGTACCCATTTCATGGATGGCCAAGCCAGGAGGAGCATCGGTAGTCACTTTGTTAATTTCAACAGCACCCACTGCTTCCAGCGTTTCAGCACATGCGTCCGCCATATCTTCCATCATGGTGAGATCATTTTCACTCCAGCAGCAGTCAATCACAACTTGTGGGATACCCCACTTGTCTTTGAGGGTCGGATGCAAACTTATATGATTTTCAAATTTTGGTTGCATCTCACCTGAGGCACCAAAATGCATGACCCAGGGGCCAGGTTTGCTCATTCTTTCTTTGAAGTCCTTACCAAAACTACTGTCGCCCAATCCGTGAACAACAGAATTTCTAAAAGATTTGCCGCGTAGGAAATAACCTCGGGAGTGCCTTTCAGTTTGTTTACCTAAATTCACATAACGTGGGATGACCGGACCAGTTGGTCGCTGACCACGATAGTAATCATCTTCAAACCCTTCGATAATGCCACTCGCACTGGAGTTGTAAATATGATCCATCAGGTAATGACCTAGTACACCTGAGGAGTTGGCAATGCCTGTGGGGAAGCTTGCCGATTTGGAGTTCAACATGATCTGTGAGGTACTTATGGTTGACGCACATAGAAATATCATCTTTGCTTTGTATTCGCGATTTTCCAGGCTATTTCCATCAACAACATTCACTCCCACCGCTCGATTACTTTTCGCATCGTAAATGATGCTGTCTACAACGCTATTGCAAGCAATTTTTAGCTTGTTGGTTTTAATTGCCGCAGGCAGCGTGGAACTTAAAGTAGAAAAGTAGGCACCGAAAGAGCAACCGCGTTGACACTGGTTTCTCGCCATACATTTTTGTCTACCTTGATCGAGAAAAAACTGTGTCGGTTCGCTCAAATGTGCACAACGACCTTGCACCATGTAACGATCCTGGTATTTTTTTTCTAAACGAGATTTTGCATATTTTTCTACCGTATTCATTTCGAATGGAGGCAAAAACTCGCTGTCCGGCAGTGTTGCAATGCCGTCTTTATTACCAGAGACCCCGATAAATTTTTCAACATAACTGTACCAGGGTTCTATATCTTTGTAACGAATCGGCCAATCAGTCCCTTCGCCATCCATCAAATTATCAATGAAATCGTGGTCGCTCCATCTGAAAGATTGACGATGCCAGATTAAAGAGCGACCACCGAGTTGATGTCCGCGTATCCAGTCAAAATTTGTTCCTGCTTTAGTTTGATAAGGTGCGTCATTGTCGTTCGCAAAAAAATGTTTAGTTGCGTCGTTAAAGGCATAACACTTGCGAGCTGTACTGTATTGATCTTCGATAAGCTGCTGTTCAACCTTGCCGCGATGGGGTAAGTCCCACAGTGCTTTACCTTCTCCAACATAATCTTTTTGATGTGTGACCTCAGGGCCGCGTTCTACCAGAAGCACAGTCAAACCTTGCTCGCACAATTCCTTGGCGACCCAGCCGCCCGAGATGCCTGAACCCACAACAATTGCATCGAAGGTTTCAGTCGTTTTCTGGATTAAAAAGGGCTTTATCATGGGTGTCAGAAATTAATAATGAAATATTGAGAAGGCTTTGCCTTGGTTATCACTCACTTTAAAATCGCCTTTATAGCCACCGGGGATAGGATCATAGACCAGCGCTTTGCTTGCTCCTTCTTCCGAGGTGTAATAAGCCATGACGATTAATGCTTTCAACTGGATAAAAAATTGCTTGTCTACGTCTTTGTAGGGGGTGCTACCTTTCGCAAGCGCTTCGGTACATTTCAAACGTTTGTTTTGATTCAGGGCTTCAAAAGGTTTGTTAGTGTCTGCTTTAGTTAGTATGCAAAAGCGATCTAGTTGGTTAATAAACTTAGCGGCGTCTGCGCGGTCGCTGCAGAATGCAAGTTCATTATCAATTACTCCGTGAACATCTACTTCGCTTGCACTTGCGGTATCAGTCTTTGGAATAATGATATCAGATATTGCCGCCAAGGCTTTCATTTGCGCAAGCGATAGAATTTTGCCCGCTTTTATAGTGCCGCCTTTATTACGCGACAGCGAAGCGAAATCGCCAGCCAGAACTGATGGTGATAACAAACTGCCACATACAGCAGTTAATGTAATTAGAAATTCTCGACGGGAGGAGTCGAAGAGATTATTTTTGTTCACATCCTTCTCCAGTTTTACTCCACAGCGCAAAGCCAAGCGCGCATTCTAGACCGACTAAATACAATGTACAAACCGGATTGAGGAAGTGTTAGGCATATTTGACATAAATTAATATTAGATAGTGGAAAAGCGAGAGAATTCGAGAAATCAGCATGTGTTACTGAGCGTTTTTGGCCACAGCAAGATATATAAAGTCAATGTGTATTAGGGCAGCATAGCTAAGTACACCGGCCTCGAGGACCGGTACATACAAGTAGGTTGATTAACTAAAATTAGGAGCGCAGTTTCTTCACTGCATAATAAGCAGGTTTGGGCTTATACGAACGGTCAAACATCAGCGGATAGTTGGTTCGTCCGCGCACAGGGAAATCATTTTTCCACGATTCAATATCGCCAGTTCCCCAAAAAGTAACGCGATCAATTTTATCGCGGTGTTTCAAAAACAATTTGAAAATCTCTACATAGCGCGCAGTGAGTTTATCCTGCATCTCTTGAGGTAGCCCTTCTGGCCAAGGGTTGAGCTGCTCGGAATATTCAAAGTTTTTGGAAATTTCCGCACCGAAAAATTTCCAGGCATTAGGTAGCACATCGACATCCAATTCGGTGATGTGCACTCGCATACCCGTTTTGGCATAGGCCACAATGCTGTCTTCAAATTCCTTCAGATCAGGGTAGCCCAAACCAATATGTCCTTGCATGCCTACACCACTGATAGGCAATCCACGTTTTTTAGCGCCTTCAATCCAATTGACAAGGAATTCGCGTTTCCCGGGTTTGTGCATGTTGTAATCGTTGTATAGCAGTCGCGCTTTGGGGTCGACATCATGCGCCAGTCGGAAAGCCAGATCCATAAAGTCTTCGCCAATGATCTTATACCAAGGGCTGAGGCGCCATCCTTTGTCTTCGTCGATGGACTCATTGACTACATCCCAGGCCCAAAATTTTTCTTTGTAACGCCCAACCAGAGTGCTGATATGATCTTGCATGCGTTTGATCATGGTGGCGCGGTCAACAAAATTGCCTTTTTTATCTGTAAAGCCACCTTCGCCCATCTGCGAATGCCAAACCAGAACGTGGCCCACCAGTTTCATGTCGTGCTTCAGGCCGAAATCCACAAACTTATCGGGAATGTCAAAATTCCATTTGTCGTGCTTGGGGTGCACGCGTTCCCACTTCATTTCGTTTTCCATGGTCATGGAATTAAATTCTTTTGCCAGCAGGGAAAGAAATTCCGGGCGCGCTTCTTCCATGTTTTTCTTGCTCATGATCGAACCGATCAGAAAGTCATCTTTAAAGCTGTCCTTGAGTCCTGTGGTATTTAGGGCTTCAGCAAGGGCTCTTTGTTGGGCAAAAAATAGGGCGGTGCTCAATGCACTGGTTTTTGCGATAAATTGTCGACGTGTGATGCTCATTAATTCATTTCCCATTGAGTAAAGTTTCGACGGCGTGGGCCAGGAAAATATAGCTTGCGCCTAAGTTGATTACATATTCGTTTTCACCCCATAGAAAGGGCCAGTCTTCCTTATTCTCAGGAAAATCCGGTTTAAGAATTAACACTCCGGGGACAATCCCGCCTGCAATAAATGAAAAATCCGCACGGTTCATTCCGTAGGCGACAGTTTTGGAGTGAACGCCTACGCCAGATACAAAGGATATTGATCCACCTGGGTGTGTCCCTAAAATATAGTTCAAGCCACGAAAGACATCTTCCTTTTCAATAAGATCTGGGAAATACAGGTGCAAGTAGTAATTCGTGGTTGCCATTCCAATAACCGCACCGTTACCAGCCCAGCCGCCTTCGGTGATAAGCACGCCAAAGGGGTTCTGATTTTTAATGTTTTCAATGGCTGCTTTGTGTTTTACCGTTAATTCACGGATTTTTTCTTTGTAGGAGGCATCCATATAGGGCAGGGCACGTGCCGCCAGCGTCGCGGTGAAGGCAAAACTCTTTTCGATATCAGCTAAGTGTTCCAGCAAAACCGTCTTGTATTGTTTATCGCCGGTGGTGCTGAGTAATTCAAGCGCTGCAGTTATTTTTTCGATTACCAGGGGGCCACCGGTTGTATTGCCGTGCATGAATATCAGGGGATCCCGGTTTTGTTCTTTTTGCCAAGCCCTTATGGCTGTGTCCAGGCACTCTTGCGCGAGTTTGTCGTTATATCCCTTTAAGGCTCGGCTCGCGGCAGCAAGCGCGGCGATTGAACCGTAATTGAGGGCCGTTGTTTCTGTTGTGAATGCCCAGCGATCATCGAACTTACCGCTTTCTACGCCATTACTTTCCAGTTCCTTCAGGTCCGGGTTGTAGATCAGGTTGTCCGTCATGGTGAGACCGTCACCGAGGTGAGTGTATTGGCTGAGATCGGGCACAATAATACCTGGGATGGCATGCCCAACAGCGCGAAACTGGGCAATAAGCGCAAGCGTCCCATGTTCTATTTGTTGAAGAATATCTGGCTTGCCATCAGGAACATGCAGGTCCACAAATTTAGCGGGATAGTCGACCAGGGTATTGTCTCTCAGAGGTCGAAAGTTTTCCCATACCTCGACCAGGCCTTGCACCGCACGGTATTGGCTTTGAGTGCGAATGTCGTAGTCCCCGGCATCGTACCAACCGCCGATGTTCAGCCCGGGAATATGTTCGCCGGGTTTATAGGCTGTATCGCTTGTCGGCCCCTGAGCATAAAGATCAAAGTGTTCGTGATTCACCGGCGCTTGCAGTGCGTCATCCAGGTGTGATGCGCCATGCCAAACACGATAGGCTTCGTTAACAAGCACGTGATCCATTTGTACCGGGAAAAATATATCCAGAGTGGGCTGCCACGCAGCTTGGTATAGATGGTCTGCAATTTGAAATGGATGACCGGAGTACTTGCCAAAGTGGATTTGATAAATGCCCGGTTTTTTAACTTCAGAAAAGTCGAAGCTTAAATAGTCGTAACGCTTATAGCGGCCCCAATATTTACCTTCCGCTTTTTTGACCAGTTTGTGTTTGCCATTTTGGTCAATGCGGAACAGCTTGATGGTTTTATCAAAATTAGGACTTTTTAAACTCAATTTGTCCAATTCAACAAAAGCCTGTTTTTTTTGCTTTGGATGGTAACCTAGTTGAGAGTGACTGATAACCGGCTCTCTAAGCCACGATGGAACGGTGTTGGCGTGCAGGCTCCATTTTAAAACTGTGCCTTTTTTATTCGCCGGCAATAATTCACGCACAACAAACCAGCCATTTTGCGCTTTGCCGCGTCCATCAAATAAAGCGAGCTGGCCGGAGTTGCTATGTATGCTTATGCGCTTTTCTTCTTGTGTCGGTGCGAGAGTGAGTCGTTTGGCTGTGGCTAAGGGGCTTGGGGCCTGGACGCCATTTTGTTCTTTTGGGCCACTGGGATAGCGAGGGAAATAGCCAGGTTTATTGTCAGCAATGAAGGTTGATTCAAAATAGCGTGCGGGTAGAAATTCAAGATTGAATCCGGCTTTCCCTTCCAGTGGCTTCGGAAGGGCTTGCGGCAGGATGACTTCAATGAGTAATTTTTCACCTTCGGCAGTGGCGCGAATGGAGTAGGCAAAGTTGTCGTTGGGATAGCGAAGAAAAGCTTCAATCGATTGTTTTTCTCTATCGACTTTGCGCTCGACAAATTCGGGAATCGCATCCCACTGTTCGGGGGTGCTATGTAAACGCACATCGCCATTGGTGGCAGTACGCACACCATGATGAATCAGTTCAATGCCACTGATTTTTGAATCGCTAAAGAGCCCGTTATACCAATTGCTAAATACAAAAGCGTTGACTCCCTGTTTTTCAAAATATTCCTGGTCATTGAGTTTTAAAGGTGTCTCCTTATTTTTGGCGAGTACCCAATTAGCGCTAAAAGCTAATAATAGAAGAAGTGAAAGGGTACACAAGCGCTTATGAATTATCATTGTTTGAACTCGGGAGATTTAATTTATAATGTTTCTGAACTGCCTTAGTCTACCCAGTATTAAGTATAATTATGGTTAAAATGACTATAAACCCATTAATGAGCCGTTTCGGTAAATTTATATGAATAAGAATAGCGGTACATTTCTTTACAGGCGCTTAAGTTTGATGTTTTCTATTTTAATTTTATCGTCCTCGATTTTGGTTGGATGTGGCAAGAACGACGAAAGCGCACCAGCCGAGCAGCAAGTTTATTTATCCGGGAGAATAGATAAAAGCGACGAAAATTCTCCGGTAATCATTTGGCAGGGCACTCAGATTGAATTTTCTGTGCGAGGCGCTGATTACGTCGATTTGTTGTTCTCTAGAAAATCTGGACAGGTCTATTTCAATTTGTACATCGGAGATAAATTAGAATTATTTATCCCCGAACAAGGCGCAAATAGAATTGAGCTACCAGATAGTGTTACGGCCACTCATATAAAATTGATTAAACGCAATGAAGCATCAAGTGGGAGCATCGCTTTTGATGGTATTGATTTGCCCAAAGGGGGGAGAACCAATGATATCCCGGATACGGGTGATCGCTTAAAGTTTTTGTTTTTTGGTGATTCGATTACCGCCGGAGCCTGCAATGAAGATGGCTCGGAAGATCAATGGGAAGATATGAGTACACACAATGCCTTGAGAAGTTATGCGGCTTTAACGGCAGAAAATTTTTCTGCGGAGTACCAAAATATATCTGTGAGCGGAATGGGAATTTCTGTGGGTTACACCGAATCCAAATTTCCGGAGACCTGGAATAAACTTTATCCCTATGGTGATTCAATTGTTGCCGATCTCAGTGAATTTCAACCCGATTTTGTTTTTATCAATCTGGGGGAAAATGATGATTCCTGGAGCACCAACCGCGGCACACAATTTCCACTGGACTATATAAATCGCTATATCGCAATGGTTAAGGCCATGCGCAAGGCCTATCCTGATGCCCATTTTGTAATATTGCGCGGTGGTATGTACGGTGGTAAAAAAAGTCAGAGGCTCATTGAGCCATGGAAAAAGGTCGTCGAATCATTGGAAGAACAAGACAGTAATTTGAGCCACTATGTTTTTCGGCATTGGAGCAGTTTGCATCCCCGTGTTAAAGATCATGAGCGCATGGCTGCTGAACTCAGTGCCTGGTTAGAAAAACGCATTCAATAATCCACTTTAGGCTGACGCCTATTTACGATTTGGGAATTGGACGGCGCTTGCTGCCTCGCGCGGGTCGACTTACCTGAGTCTGATGTCGGGCTTTGAATTTTTGTTGCTTGTTTTCTGGAGGAACCAGGTGAGACTTGCCTTCACCGATTAAATCTGTGCGCCCCATATTGCTTAACGCTTCTCGCAGTAAGTCCCAACTTCGCGGATCATGATACCGCAAAAATGCCTTTTGAATGCGACGTTGTTTTTCATCTTTGGGCGTGTAAATTTTTTCCGATTTGTAACGCAAGGGTTTTAGGGGATTGCGGTCGGAGTGATACATCGCAGTGGCAAGTGACATCGGAGAAGGATAAAAAGTCTGTACCTGGTCAACATTAAAGTTATTGCGTTTAAGCCACAAAGCCAAGTTCATCATATCTTCATCGGTGCAGCCAGGATGAGCAGCAATAAAGTAAGGGATGAGATATTGTTTTTTCCCCGCTTCTTTGGAGTATTTTTTAAACATCTTTTCAAAGCGGTCATAGCTTCCCATGCCGGGCTTCATCATCATATCCAAAGTGGCTGACTCACTGTGTTCGGGTGCAATTTTTAAATAGCCACCAACGTGGTGAGTCACCAATTCTTTTACATACTCTGGATCCTCTACGGCGAGGTCATAACGCAAACCGGATGCAATAGAAACAGTGTGCACACCTTCAATAGCCCGCGCTTTTCTATAAAGTTGAGTGGTCGGACTGTGATCGGTATTTAAATTGACGCAGATTTCGGGGTAAACACAACTGAGTTTTCGGCAAGAGGCCTGAATTTTTGGGTCCTTGCAATTAAGCGTATACATATTGGAAGTTGGGCCACCTAAATCCGAGATCGCCCCGGTAAATCCTGGGACTTTTTCTTTGATGTCTTCGATTTCTTTTAAAATGGATTCGTGTGAACGACTCTGAATGACGCGACCTTCGTGTTCGGTTATCGAACAAAAAGTACAGCCGCCAAAACAACCGCGCATAATGTTCACCGAAGTTTTAATCATGTCGTAAGCAGGAATACGTATTCCCTTGTATTTTGGGTGCGGTACACGTTGATAGGGGAAACCAAACACATAATCCATTTCCTCTGTTTCCAGAGGAATAGGTGGAGGATTAACCCACACTTCTTTAGGGCCGTGTTTCTGCACAAGCGCTCGTGCATTTTGAGGGTTGGCTTCCTGGTGCAAAATCCGTGATGCATGTGCATAGAGCGCGGAATCTTTGGAGACTTTTTCAAATGAAGGTAGGCGAATACACGTGCGCTCAGGATCGAGGTTTTTTTCCTGGCGTCTCAATGGCAGCGGCACAATGCGCACGACTTGAATTTCGTTATCCTTGCCTGGTGTTACATCCTTTGAGGTTTGTCCGGGCTGATATTCGTAGGGATTGGGTATAGCATCAAGTTTACCGGGCCAATCTATGCGCGTGGAATCCAGTTCTGTGTAGCCGCCTGGCACGTGGTCGCGTATTAAAGTCGTGCCGCGCAAATCTACTATGTGCTTGATGTCTTCGCCCTGTGCAAGACGGTGGGTGAGTTCTATCAATGCTCGCTCGGCATTGCCATAAAGTAAAATATCGGCTGCCGCATCAATCAGAATGGAGCGTCTGACTTCTTTGCTCCAGTAATCGTACTGAGCAATTCGTCGCAAACTCGCTTCGATACCGCCAATAACGACGGGCACGTCTTTCCAGGCTTCGCGACATTTTTGGCTGTAAACAATCACGGCCCTGTCTGGTCTCTTGCCAGCATCGCCATTGGGGGTGTAGGCATCGTCGTTTCGCACTTTCAAATCTGCGGTGTAATGATTGATGAGCGAATCCATGTTGCCGGCAGTGATACCAAAATACAGATTGGGTTTGCCAAGTGCTGTAAAAGCATCGGTGTTGCGCCAGTTGGGCTGATCGATGATGCCAACCCTAAACCCTTGGGCTTCCAGCAAGCGTCCCATAACAGCCATTCCAAAACTGGGATGATCAATATAAGCATCACCTGTAACCAGAATTACATCACAGCTATCCCAGCCCAAGACGTCCATTTCCTCGCGACTGGTGGGCAGAAATGGCGCAATGCCGAAGCACTCCGCCCAGTAGAGGGGGTAGGAATTGAGTAGACGCGCTTTTTTAACCGCAATCATATAAAGTTTTCAGCTTAGCTGACTTCGTTGTGACAAGGGGCTGATATTATAGGGGAGTGACGATTCAGTAACAGCAAACTTCTAATAACAAGATTAAAACTATGACTGCGACTCTGCTCTCCACCCCGTTTCCCGCCTCTATAGCAATGATGGAAAGTGCTGCGGAAGAGGTGGTAAATGCGGTTTCCAGGGCTTTGCAAGTTGAGCAGCCAGTCTGGTTGGCAACCGTTCTGAGTACCTGGGGGAGTGCACCCCGTGCACCAGGATCCATGATGATGTGGAGCCCAACAACGGGCCTGGTCGGATCGGTTTCCGGGGGATGCATTGAAGAGGATTTGTTAAGGCAGTTTAAAGAAAATAATTTTGATTCAGCATTTCCCTGTGAGATTAGCTATGGGGAAAATGAAGAAGATACGCGCGCATTCAAACTCCCTTGCGGGGGAAGATTGCATTTGCTGATTGAAGGGCTGCACAAAACAAACAGCAAGACGAAATGGCAAGAGCTTGCCAAATGTTTGCACTTGAGAATAGGTTGTGCTCGCAGTGTGGAACGCAATACCGGAAATTGGGAACTAACGAAAGCTCAACCCTTCGCGTTAAAACACAGTGACCGGACTGTGGATATTTATATTGGGCCTTGTCATAAAATTCTAATTGTTGGTGCAAATCAAATTGCGAGTTACCTTTCTCGTTTCTGTATGGCCCTGAATTACGCGGTCAGTGTTTGTGATCCCAGCGACCAGCTTTCCTCCGAATTTCCCCTGGATAAAAATAATTTTTATCGCTGCTATCCGGATGGGCTAGTCGATCAAAAATTTAATGACAGTGCGGCAGCGGTCGTTGCTGTTTCGCATGATCCCAGATTAGACGATATGGCGCTCATGGAAGCCTTGCCGGGCAAAGCTTTTTATGTGGGGGCAATGGGCTCAAAAAAAACATCGGCTGCTCGACGTAAACGTTTAATCGAGCTGGGAATAATTGAAAGCGATTTGGAAAAATTGCGCGCACCTATCGGTTTGGATATCGGAAGTAAGACGCCGGCAGAAATTGCAATCAGTATCGCAGCAGATTTAGTGCGTGTGAGTAAGCAAGGAGTCTAGGGTGTGTTAGAAAGCTCATCAAAATTTCAAGCAGTTTGTATTTTGTTGGCCGCGGGATTTTCACGCAGGTATTGTTTGGGTTCGACAGATTCAAATCGGCAAGATGATTTTGCTTTCTATAATAAAAATAAACTTATTGATCGTTTACCAAATGGAAAAAGTGTTTTGCAGCAAAGCTTGAGTAATATCAAAAACCGCTGTGAACGTTTATTGATTGTGGTTAATTCAAAAGTCGAATCTACACGAGAGCACTTGCTGGCTTTGCATTTTCCTGCTTCAGCAATTCTTGAATGTCCGTCACGAGGTTTGGGTGAAAGCATTGCTCAGGGCGTGAAGTACAGCAAAAATTCGCAGGGCTGGCTCATCTTTCTCGCTGATATGCCCTATATTCCCCAGAGCCTACTGGACAATCTTAACGAGGAAATATCACAACATCCAAACAGTATTATCAGGCCCTTGTTTAGAGACGATAGTCATTCAAAGCCGGGGCATCCTGTTTATTTTCCAGCGTGCTTTTATAATGAATTGTGTGAGCTACAAGGTGAGATGGGTGCAAAAACCGTCATCGAAAGGCATAATCATTGTTTACGCTATCTTGAGTGCACAAGTAATGAAGCGGCGTGGGATATTGATTTTCACAAAGACTTGGCTCAAAAATTAAAATAAAGCATTGTGTGAGTGGTTTCACTTCCATCTGGCAATCTGGAAATTCATGAAGACATTTTATTGGCACGATTACGAAACCTGGGGTATTGATCCTTCTATTGATCGTCCAAGTCAATTTGCAGGTGTAAGAACCAATGAGAATCTGGAGATCATTGGTGAGCCTTTGGTAATTTATTGTCAGCCAGCTGAAGATATCTTACCCAATCCTGAAGCTTGTCTGGTTACCGGTATCAGCCCACAACAGGCCCAGCAAAAAGGGCTAAAAGAACACGCTTTCATGGCGAAAATTCATGAAGAACTTGCACGGCCTCTTACTTGCGGTGTGGGTTATAACTCGATACGGTTTGATGACGAAGTGACACGCTACGGTTTATATCGAAATTATTTTGATCCTTATGAAAGAGAATGGCGTAACGGTAATTCTCGCTGGGACATAATTGATATGGTGCGTTTGTGTTACGCCCTGCGACCAGAAGGAGTGGAATGGCCGCTGGTAGATGGAAAACCCAGTTTTAAATTGGAAAATTTGACTGTGGCCAACGGTATCAGTCATGCCGATGCTCACGACGCGTATTCTGATGTTGCTGCTACTATTGAAATGGCGAAACTCATAAAGTCTCGGCAGCCGGCCTTGTATGATTATGTCTATCAAAATAAAAGTAAAAAAGAAATTGGCAAATTAATCAACGTAAAAGAACGCAAACCCTTGTTTCATATTTCTTCAAAGTTTTCATCAGAGCACGGTTGTGCCGGATTGGTGGTGCCTTTGGCTTGGCACCCGACAAATAAGAATGCCGTGATTGTTTATAACCTGGAAGTGGATCCAACGCCTCTCGCGACACTCAGCGCGGAGGAAATTCGTGAGCGGGTATTTACCTCGCAGGCTGATTTGCCAGAAGGTGAAACGCGCTTGCCAATCAAGTTAGTACATATTAATAAGGCACCGGTGCTGGCGATTCCCAAAATTCTGGATTCTAATGCGGCGACTCGTTTAAAGATTGACAAAGACTTGTGCGAAGCACATTGGCAAAAAATCAAGACTTTTGACATTGAAAGTAAAATTCAAGAGATGTATCGCGTTGATCCCTTTGAAGGTGATGGAGACCCAGAGCGAAGTTTGTACGGTGGTTTTATCGGCGACAGGGATAAAGTGTTAATGAATGATTTGCGGAAAAGTGATGAGCAAACGATTGCACAGCAAAATTTTGTTTTCGAAGATGCGCGACTGAATGCCATGTTGCTATTTTATAAGGCGAGAAATTTCCCCGGCAGTTTATCTAATCAAGAGCAGGCGGAGTGGACAGAGGTGGTTCAGGGGCGTTTGACAAGCGGCGGGAGTGGGCGATTGAGTTTGAGTGAGTTAGATGAAAAACTCAAAAAGCTACAAACAGAAAATGAGGATAACAGTAAAAATCTTGAAATACTCAAGCAACTGGAAAGCTATGCCTCAGCGTTAAAACAAAAGTACAAAATTTAAAGATAGGTGTCAGGGCCTCTTTGAATTGACGGGCTTTGCTATTGGGCAAATTTTGATCAAGGCGCCTGGAGACTTATCCATTACCTTATCCGTTTTGATTCTCTCCGTTAAAGATAGGCCGAATTACTCAATTCACGCCAAATATTCGTTTGTGTCTGCGCGAGAGGACGCTAGAATAGCGGCCGTTTGCCCAACATGTTTGTAGGAGTCACAAATTTGATTTTCGCCGGCGCGCATATCCTCTCTATTGACCAATTTGAACGCGAAGACATCGAATTGATATTTCGTGTGGCGGATGAAATGGAGCCCTATGCAATGCGACGCAAGGTAACTCGTGTGCTGGAGGGTGCGATATTAGGCAATATGTTTTTCGAACCGAGTACGCGAACCCGAGTGAGCTTTGGCTGTGCGTTCAATCTTCTCGGAGGCAACGTGCGCGAAACCACAGGTGTGCAAATGTCAGCCATCGCCAAAGGGGAGTCGCTTTACGATACGGCACGCGTGTTGTCGGGCTATTCAGATGTAATTTGCATGCGGCACCCACAACCGGGTTCTGTAGCGGAATTCGCCAGCGCCAGTCGCGTGCCCGTAATTAACGGCGGTGATGGAGCCAACGAGCATCCCACGCAAGCGCTCTTGGATCTCTACACAATTCAAAAAGAAATCCGGGATCAAGGTGGTGCTCTGGATGGCTTGCGCATAGCCATGATCGGTGATCTGCGCTATGGAAGGACCGTCCACTCACTTGCTCAACTGCTCGCATTGTTCAGCAAGGTGCACGTTGTATTGATTTCTCCTGAGGAGCTGGCGATGCCAGAAGAACTTGTTGAGAAATTGCGCGAGGCGGGGCACGAGGTGATCGTTTCTACCGAACTCACCGACAACATTCAGCATGTGGATATTGTGTACTCAACGCGTATCCAGGAAGAAAGATTTGCGAGTAAAGAAGAGGCTGATCTGTATCGAGGCCGTTTTCGACTTAACCAGTCTATTTACACACGTTATTGCGAGCCCAATACGGTCATTATGCATCCCTTGCCGAGAGATTCGCGCGCGGAAGCAAATGAATTGGACAAGGACCTGGATGATAACCCCAAACTCGCGATTTTCAGACAAACCGACAACGGCGTCTTAGTGCGAATGGCTTTGTTTGCGATGGTGTTGGATGTGGTTGATGACGTCGATAAACATGCGCAACCTGTCAATTGGTACCACAAGCGTGGTTAGCCTGTCTTAAAGTAAATACTCGTTAACGCGCGCAACAAGTTGATGCTTGTCAATGGGTTTGCTGATCCATGCAGCAGCACTGATTTGTTCCCGGAATTTAGCCAGTTCATCTGTATCGGCGTTTGAGAGAATGATTTTTGGTTTGTCAAAATACTTGGCGTCTTTCTGCAAGGTTTCAAAGCATTTCAGGCCAGGTGATTCTGCGTTGTCAATGTGTAATATCAATAAGTCGGGATTGAACTCCAGAATTTTTTCAAGATAACCGTCCTGAAAAATGCTGGTGAGTAAAAAGCAGTGTCCTTCAAGTGCATTGCTAATCGTTTGCAAGGACTCCTCGTCATTGTCCACAACAAAAACTTTTCGATGCGGCCTAAAGGGCCGAATGGTTGCACAATTGCGACCCCGTTTTTTACTTTGGTAAAGTGCTTGGTCGGCGTATTTGATTTGCTCCGCCAAGTTAGTGCCGGTGGTGTAATTTATGATTGATCCGCCAATGCTGACGCTTACGCGATCTGAGCTTAGGGAGGTGCGATGTCTAATATTCAGTTCATGCAGTGTATGGTGAATTTCCTGTGTAATATGCTGAGCACCGCATTCCGGTGTGTTTGGAAGAAGAGCGATAAATTCTTCGCCGCCGAAGCGTGCCACGATATCTCCTGGACGGCTCATACATGCTTTGAGGACTTCGACGACCTTAACAATACATTCGTCTCCAGCGGGATGACCGTAAGTGTCGTTATACAGTTTGAAGTGATCGATATCGATCAATAGCATTGTCATTGGGTCATGATTTCGTGTCGCGAGCTTCCATTGCTCTGTGGCCTTTTCATCAAAAGTATGACGATTAAACAAGTTTGTTAGCCCATCGCGTTGGCTGACTTCTCGCAATTCCTGATTTAATTGGGTGAGTTGATTACGCATCTCAACGATGCGTTCCATGGCACGGATTTTAGCCTTAACAATGGCTGCGCTGAGGGGTTTGATAAGGTAGTCGTCACCGCCTGCTTCAATGCCAGCCGAGTAGCTCGAGTCGTTTTCTTCCCCGGTGACAAAAACAATGGGTACCCAGAAATCCCCCATACCTTCGCGAATTAATCTTGTGGTTTCAAAACCATCAAGCCCGGGCATCTGAACATCCATAAAAATAAAATCGACGGGGGAAGATTCGACAATCTGCAGTGCGGTTTCGCCATCGGGCGCGCAAATAACTTCGTGACCGGCTTCTTCAATGTAATTGGACATCGAATAGCGCAGGGTTGGACTGTCTTCCACCAGTAAGACCTTCATACATTATTTTCCGGCGGCATTTCACGGGATGATAACACACTTAACAGCAGGTATAATGCGTCGTTTAATTTGGAAGCCCGCAATGTCAGAGTTCGACGATATTCGCCCCTATAACGACGATGAAGTGCGTCCCTGTTTGGACCGTTTGTTGGCGGATCCGGAATTTATTGACGCTATTGTGCGTTTGCGATTTCCAAATATCGGACGTTATTTACCTTTTATACTACGTAATACTGCGCGGAATCGTTTGCGAAAAGAATTTGCTCACGTTCAGAGTGTGCGAGAATTTCAAGAAGTTATCGAGGGCTATTTTGCTCCACTTATTGAGCGTACTGTAGATAACTTAAGTGTTTCTGGATTAGAACGACTGGCCAAGGGAAAGGCTTCTCTATTTGTCAGCAATCATCGAGATATCGCGATGGATCCGGCTTTTGTAAACTGGGTGTTGTTTCAGAATGGATTCACTACTTTGCGAATTGCGATTGGTGATAATTTACTTACCAAACCATTTGCGTCTGATCTAATGCGTTTGAATAAAAGCTTTATTGTAAATCGCTCTGCGACTGCACCGCGTGAAAAACTCAAAGCGGCGAAGCACTTATCGCGTTATATTCATCATTCCGTATTACAAGATAACGAGAACGTCTGGATTGCTCAACGAGAAGGCCGTGCAAAAGAGGGCGTGGATAAAACCAATCCAGCAATAGTAAGCATGATTGCAATATCCAGAGAGAAATCGCAAAGTTTTTCCGAATACATCTGCGAAGCGAATATTGTGCCAGTGAGCATATCCTATGAATATGATCCCTGCGATCAAGCTAAAGCGCGGGAAGTGTTTGAAAAAGCGCAGTCCGGCGAATACAAAAAAACTGAGCATGAAGATGTCATCAGTATTGCCAAGGGAATCGCCGGGTTTAAAGGGAATGTACATTTGAGTTTCGGCGAACCGCTACGAGGAGAGTTCGCAAACGCCGAAGAAGTGACTGAAGAGCTGGATCGTCAAATAAATGAAAATTATGTGTTGCACCCCAGCAATTGTATTGCTTATGAAATGTTGGAAAAAAAATTACCTAATGTAAAAGTCGGAAAAGAAAATATCAATTTTCTCGAAGGGGAATGGCGTGAGCAGCGAGAAAAATTCCGCGAACAAATTGCCACCTGTAACACGCGTTACCTTGAAACGCTGCTGCGGGCTTATGCAAACCCCGTATACGCGCGTTTATAACCTTATGCCAAAATCTCTCCGGTGTCGCAGAATTCCCAGATGCTAAGCGCTGAAACTAAAGAACGTATTCAACAAGCCTATTCGAAATTTTTAGACGCTAAATCTCTCAAGCCGCGCTATGGCCAAAAATTAATGATAGCTGCGATTGCAAAAACTCTAGGATGTATTGAATGTGATGTAGATGGGCTGAGAACAAATCAGGGGCACGTCTGTGTTGTTGAGGCGGGAACAGGCACGGGTAAAACGGTTGCCTATTTACTCGCGAGCTTACCTATTGCGGCAGAAAAAAATAAAAAAGTCGTCTTGTCCTCCGCCACGGTCGCACTTCAGGAACAAGTTGTCTTCAAAGATCTCCCGGATATTTTAAAAAATAGTGGATTGAATTTCAGTTTTGCTTTGGCCAAGGGCAGAGGTCGCTACGTCTGTTTATCTAAATTGGACAGGTTGACCAGCTCGGATAATCCTGAACAACTTATTCCTGTTTACGATGAAGAATATCTTGAATTCAGTGCTGAAGATAAGCATCTCTACGATGAATTGGTAACAGCATTGGCAGATGGCGAATGGGATGGGGATCGCGATAATTGGCAAACCGAAATTGATCAAGGCGCTTGGCAGCGAGTCACAACGGATCATCGGCAATGCTCCGGTAGACGCTGCAGCCATATTCGCAACTGCAGTTTTTTTAAAGCGCGAGAACAGTTGGAAGAAGTGGATTGTATTGTCGCCAATCATGATCTCGTGCTAGCTGATCTTGCTCTGGGCGGCGGAGCAATCCTGTCGGCGCCCGAAGAAACAATTTATATCTTTGATGAAGGTCATCATCTTCCTGAGAAAGCACTCAATCATTTTTCTTTGCATACGCGTTTTCGAAGCACTATTCGCTGGCTTGGTCAAAGTGAAGGGCTGTGGCCATCGCTGATTGAAGCTTTGGAAGACGCTCAGTATTTTAATGAATTGGCTAAACCTGTGGAGGCAACTCTGAAGGGTGTGCGAACTATATTAGAAACGCATTTACCTTTTATACAGGAACTCACAGCCGTCATTGATCGAAGTGAGCGTACACCACGTATGCGTTTCGAGCACGGAATTGTGCCTCCGCAATTGGAAATATTGGCCGAAGAGTTAATGCAAGGGTTTTCGCAATTGGTTTCCATTTTGCAAAATTTACATCGCGAAGTTGAGGAATTACTTAACACATCAGCACCGAGTGTCCCACAAGTGGATTTAGAAAATATCTATCCGATTTTAGCAAGTTGGCTGGCTCGCGCTGAGGGGAACTATGCACTCTGGAAGAGTTACGTAAATACAGCTCAAGATGAGGCTTGGCCCATTGCACGTTGGATCACGCTGACGGAATTTAGCGAACAAAACGACTACGAATTTGTTTCCAGTCCCATTCTGGCTTCGCGTGCACTAGAGGAGGATTTATGGTCGCGCAGTTTTGCGGCTATAGTGACCTCGGCCACGCTAACCGCTTTGAATTCTTTTGATCGATTTAAGTACCGCGCGGGAACTGGAGACCAAGATACCTACGAGGTGGTGCCGAGTCCTTTTCGATTTTCCGAAAATGCGGAACTGCATGTTCCTGCATGTGCGATTGAAGCCAGCGATGCACTTGCTCACACCGATAATTTGATTGAAAACCTTCCGGATTTAATTAGTTTAGAAAACGGAACCCTCGTTCTTTTTTCATCGCGCAGACAAATGCAGGATGTTTACGAAGCGTTGCCTCACACTTTAAAAAATTCAATATTGATTCAGGGGAGTGAATCTAAGCAGCAACTGATTAAAAAACACAAAAGTCGTATTGACGACGAATTGGGAAGCGTCATTTTCGGATTGGCAAGTTTCGCCGAAGGTGTGGATTTACCTGGAAAATATTGCGAACACGTTATTATTGCAAAAATTCCTTTCGCTGTTCCAGACGATCCTCTCGAATCAGCTATGGGTGAATGGATTGAAAAGCAGGGTGGAAATGCATTTATGCAAATTTCCGTTCCCGATGCAGCAATGCGCTTATTGCAGGCTTGTGGTCGCTTGTTGCGTACAGAAACAGATAGCGGAAAAATAACTATCCTCGATAAGCGTTTACTTACTAAACGCTATGGCAAAGCGATCCTTGAATCGTTACCACCTTATAAAAAAGTGTTTGGCCAGTAACAATAACACTTGTTACATTCTTTGCATTACTTTAATCCCAAGTAATTCCAGGCCGATTTGCAAGGTATTTGCGGTCATTTTGCAGAGCAAGAGCCGACTGTTGCGAAGCTCTGTGTCTATATCGCTTTTTAATACCGGGCAAGATTCATAAAACGCCATAAAAATCGCGCTCAGATCGTAGAGATAATTGCACAGAACATGAGGATACGCTTCTTGAGCAACTTGTTCGATTGCTTCTGAGAATTGCATAATTTTAAGTGCAAGCGCGTATTCATGTTTTTCATTTAACTGAACCTTTGAGCGGAAACTTTCCATGTCTTCATTGGCTTTTCTAAAAATACTACGAATACGTGCATAGGCAAATTGCAAGTACGGGCTGGTGTTGCCTTCAAAACGCAGCATATTGTCCCAATTAAATACATAGTCATTTGTGCGTGTTTTGCTGAGGTCTGCATATTTCACCGCACCAATACCCACGTTTTTGGCAATTTCCCGTATTTCCTCTTCGGGGAAAGTTTCGTCGCGCGTGCTGAGTTTTTCGCGTACAAGCTTGTTAGCGCGTTCAATGGCTTCTTCAAGTAAATCTGCCAATTTAACAGTTTCACCGCTGCGCGTTTTAAAGGGTTTGCCGTCGTCACCGAGTATCATGCCAAAGGCGTGGTGTTCAAGACTTTGCCACTCGTTGGCGAAACCGGCTTTGTGACCCAGAAGAAAAACCTGTTGCATATGCAGAGATTGTCTTGCGTCGATAAAGTATAAAATTCGGTCGGCTTCCAGGTTTGAACATCGGTATTGCAATGCCGCAAGATCGGTTGTGCTATACAGATAGCCGCCGTCCGACTTTTGAATAATGACAACTGCAGGGTCACCATTTTTATCCGCGAGCTCCTTGAGAAAAGCAACTTGCGCACCTTTGTCTTCAACAACAAGACCTTTTTCCTGTAAGCTCAACACAACTTCGGCCAACATGTCGTTGTAAGCGCTTTCACCCCGTACGTCTTCAGGTTTTAGCGTGACATCCAGGGTGTGATAAATTTCCTCAGCATGATGTAGAGATACAGATTTAAATTGCTCCCACAACTTTAAAACGTCCTTATCGCCGGATTGCAATTTAACTACGTATTCACGCGCGCGATCAGCAAATCCTGAATTTTCATCAAAATGCTTTTTCGCTTGTTTATAGAAAGTTTCAAGATCACTTAATGCCAGCTCAGCTTCTTCACCCTGTTGAATATGTGACTCCAGCTCGGCGATGAGCATGCCGAATTGTGTACCCCAGTCCCCAACGTGATTTTGTCTAATCACTTTATGCCCAAGAAATTCCAGAATGCGGGCAAGTGCATCGCCGAGCACGGTGGTGCGTAAATGGCCGACATGCATTTCCTTGGCGAGGTTGGGTGAAGAGTAATCAATAACGATACACAATTGTTCTTCCGATTTTTCTAAACCCAATTTGTCGTCAGAGCTGCCTAATTCGAGTTGATTCGCTAGCCACTCTTTTTGCAGATGAATATTGATAAATCCGGGGCCGGCAATTTCCAGGGTGCTGGCAATACCCTCCAGCTGTATGTTATCCAGTATGAGCTGCGCAATTTCACGCGGAGGCTTTCCCATACCCTTGGCGGCAGCCATTGCACCATTGGCCTGATAATCACCAAAACCGGGCTTTTTTGAAGGACTGATGTGTGGCTGGTATTCTGCAGGGAAGCCTGCGTCGCTCATGGCGTTGCGAAAGCGTTCGTTTAAAAGGGCGCGAATATTCATAGACAATGGTGCCGAATTGTGGGAAATAACTGAGCAGCGGCGATTTTAGCGGCGTCGTGACAAGATGCAAGGTATTACGAAACAGATCGGGGATTCTTTCCAGGCTATTGCAGTCTAAACTATGACCTACAACGGAAGAATTTCAGTGCAGTTTGTGTAAGCAATAAGTGGATTACCTTGTAATTACCAGGGCGCACATAGGGACTAGAGGAGAAAATAATGACATCCGAAGTACAAATGAATTGCGAGAATGGGGTGATGGAAATCTGCCTCAATAGGCCGGAAAGGAAGAATGCCCTGAATCTTGCAATGTACCAGGCATTGGCAAGTCACTTTCAAAACATAAGAAACCAGACAGCGATTCGTGTTGTATTGCTCACTGGCGAGGGCGCTTGTTTTACCAGTGGCAATGATCTCAACGATTTTGCCAGCGCTCCCCAGGAATACGATGACAAACACCCGCTTATTCAATTTATGCTCGGTTTGCTAGATTGCCCAGTACCTGTGGTGGCGGCAGTTGAAGGTGTTGCAGTGGGTATAGGCACTACGATGCTACTGCATTGCGATTTTGTTTATGCCTCTGCCGAATCCGTTTTTCAATTACCCTTTGTCAATCTGGGTTTGTGCCCAGAGTATGCCTCGAGTTTTCTGTTACCTCGTATTGCAGGCCACGTGCGCGCAGCAGAAATGTTAATGCTTGGCGAAAAATTTTCAGCAGAATTTGCACTTGAATGTGGAATGATTAACGGTATTTATTCTTCGCCGAGAAACAAAGCAATGGAAACCTGCGTAAAACTTAGCAAGCAAGCGCCGGCTGCAATTCGTCTCACAAAGAAATTGTTAAAAAGCGAAAATGCGGAGGATGTATTGCGTGTGATGATGCATGAAAGCGAGTTATTTAAAGCAAGATTACAGTCCCCTGAGTTCGGAGAAGCCGTCACGGCTTTTTTTGAAAAGCGACCGGCGGATTTTTCAAAATTTGAAGGAGAGTACAATGACTAGCCATTTTGATTTCAAGGGAAAAAAAGTCGTAGTCGTGGGTGGAACAAGCGGTATTAATCAGGGCATCGCCGAAAGTTTTGCCCGAGCGGGTGCGCAGGTGGCGGTGGCGAGTCGCAGTGAAGACAAGGTTGTGCACACAGTAGAAAAATTAAAAGAGCTCGGCAGCGAAGCGCGCGGGTTTAGCGCGGACGTGCGCGATATTGAAGCTCTGGAAAAAGGTCTGAAAGAAATCGGAAGTGTCTGGGGAACAATTGATGTCTTGATTTCAGGAGCAGCGGGAAATTTTCCTGCGCTTGCAAATGGTATGTCAGCCAATGGATTTAAATCTGTTGTTGATATTGATTTGTTGGGTACCTTCAACGTAATGAAAGCCGCTTACCCTTATCTCACCAAACCCGGGGCTTCGATAGTGAATATTTCCGCACCACAAGCTTTTTTGCCTATGGTTGCTCAAGCGCATGTTTGTTCAGCCAAAGCCGGGGTTGACATGATCACACGCTGCCTGGCGCTGGAGTGGGGGCCAGAGGGGATTCGCATCAACAGTATTGTGCCGGGCCCTATCGAAGGTACCGAGGGGATGAAACGATTGGCTCCAACCCCCGAGTTTGTAGAAAAAGCCAAGCATTCAGTACCACTGAAACGCTTGGGGCAAAAACAGGATATTGGCAATATGTGTTTGTTTCTTGCATCTGAACAGGCTTCCTATGTCAGTGGAACAGTTATTCCCGTTGACGGTGGTTGGTCTTTGGGAGGGGCGTCGGGCTTAAGTAGTCAGTTGGGTGAAATGTTTAAGCAGTTGGTTGACGCGAATTGAAAAACACACAATTTTTCCTGGCTGGATTATTTTTGTTTGTCACATTCCTGGCAGATTTTGCGAGTGCACAAAATCAAGATAATTTTGCAGATGATCTCGTTAAGGCGGCCCGTGAGAGAACAAAACACTTTGTCATTTATAACGGCGCCTATCGCTCAATTCCTTATCCAATGGGTGACGTACCGAAGCGTTTTGGTGTATGTACGGATGTGCTTATTCGCAGCTATCGCCAGTTGAAGATTGATTTGCAGGAACGGGTGCATGAAGATATGCGAGCCAACTTTGAGCTATACCCAAAAATTTGGGGCTTGAGCAAACCTGATACGAATATCGATCATCGGCGCGTACCCAATTTGCGTGTATTTTTTTCGCGTTTCGGAGAAAGCCTGACAATCAGTACAAAAGGCGCTGACTACCTGCCGGGTGATATTGTGACTTGGATCCTGGATGGTGGCCAAGCTCATATCGGTATTGTGTCCGATAAACGCAATAGTCAGGGTGTGCCTTATGTGATTCATAATATTGGTTTGGGACCCAAAGAAGATGACCGCTTATTCGCTTATACCCTGACGGGGCACTATCGCTATCATCCGCCTCGGAAGGAAAATTCCTCAGAATAATGTACACTACTCGACTTTTGGCTTAATCGTGAATGGATAGTGTAAATCTATGTCTAGTACAGACTCCAAAGCAGAAGAACTCATATTAAAATTCAGTTGTGACGATCGTCCAGGCATTGTAGCTTCAGTGGCAAGTTTGTTTTCCCTGCAGGGTTTTAATATTCGTGAGTCCTCTCAATTTGAGGATGTGAGTACGCGTCGTTTTTTTATGCGCACATTTTTAGAATCTGTGGAGGGACCCAAAAACGTTGCCGATGTGCGGTCTGCATTTCAATCAGTTGCTGATCGTTACAACATGGACTGGGAAATGTGCAATCCACAAAGCAAAATGCGTATTGTCATTGCAGTTTCTCAGTGGGGACATTGCCTGAACAATTTGTTAAACGGTTGGAAGCGCGGGTATTTGCCTGTTGATATCGCTGCAGTGGTATCGAATCATGAAGAGATGCGTGGACTTTGCGAATGGTACGACGTCCCCTATCACTATCTCCCCGTCACACCAGAGTCAAAAGCCGAACAAGAAACAGCAATATTGGATTTAATGAAAAGTGAAAAGGCGGATCTGCTCGTTTTAGCTCGCTATATGCAAATTCTTTCCGACACGATGTGCAAAAACCTTTCTGGAAAAGCAATTAACATTCACCACTCCTTTTTACCGGGCTTTAAGGGCGCCAAACCTTATCACCAAGCCTTTGATCGCGGCGTTAAGTTGATCGGTGCTACTGCGCACTATGTGACTTCGGAATTGGATGAAGGACCGATCATTGAACAAAGTGTTGAACGTGTGAATCATGCTATTGCTCCTGAAGAATTGGTTGAAATTGGACGAGACATTGAAGCGCTCGTGCTGCAACGCGCGGTGCGTTGGCATGCTGAACACCGTATTTTGCTTAACGGTACAAAGACGGTTGTGTTTAATCGATAGGCTTACTGAAGAGTGAATTTGTGTACGGCGCAATAGAAGCAGGAGGAACAAAGTTCGTTTGCGCCGTCGGGGAAAACCTGGACGCACTCACAGTAAAGGTTTTTGCAACACGCCATCCAAATGAAACGCTCCAGGAAGTTGGTAATTTTCTTCGCAGCTATAAGCAAAGTTTAAAGGGGATAGGTATTGCCAGTTTCGGTCCCATTGATCTGCATCCTGCCTCGCCAACGTACGGCTTTATTACATCGACGCCAAAAACCGATTGGGCTCACCTGAATCTCGTGGGTGAAATTAAAAAAGTTTTATCTTCAGCAGAAATGCCTGTCGCTTTTGACACTGATGTGAATGGCGCAGCCCTCGGAGAAGCTTGTTATGGTGCAGGTCAAGGCAAGCAGGATTTTATCTACATCACAATTGGTACGGGAATCGGTGGCGGCATCGTTGCAAATTCAGAACTCATTCACGGTCTGGTGCACACCGAGTTGGGTCATATATTTTTACCCAAACATCCCGAAGATAAGTTTGCGGGGTGCTGCCCTTACCACGGAGCCAATTGTTTTGAAGGTTTGGCAAGCGGACCCGCGATAGCGAAACGTTGGCAGATCCATCCCGAAAATTTGCCGGCAACACATCCCGCTTGGGAATTACAGTCCTGGTATGTCGGTGCAGCGCTCAGTAGTTTAATTTGTAGTATGTCTCCGCAGCGTATTATTCTGGGCGGAGGCACCATGCAGGTAGAAGGTTTAATCGAAAAAATTCGTCAGCAAACCCAGCTGCATTTAAACAACTACATTGTGAATGCTGAATTAGATACCGGCATAAATGATTACATTGTCAATCCCGGTCTCGGTGATCGCTCAGGTGTGATCGGCGCTTGGGAATTGATACGTAGTCAACTCAACAAGTAAGTGATTTTCGTAAAAGCTCACAGCTAATATTACAATTTCTAATTTTGTTAGAACAAAAAAGGGAGCATTTCGCTCCCTTTTTATTTGGCCTTTTAATCAGCTACTTAATCAGCCACGCCCAGGTGCATAGGGGAACTTCATTTTCTTGTATTCTTCCAGCGTACCTTTGGGTTTTTCCAAACCTTTCGGAATGGGACGACCTGAGAAAGTCTGAAAATAGAGAACACTTGAGTCGCGCCACCATTGTGCTTCTTTCACTTGAATGTCCAGTGCCATTTCAACTTGCTTGAATTGCAATGGGTCTATTTTTCCTTCCAGTTTCGCCCAGGTATTTGCCATGGCTTCAACATCGGCGGCACCTTTGTAGTAACGGTGAACAAGTTCGTCCCACAATGATCGACCACTTGATTTAATGGTGTAATTCCATGGCAAGTGATGAAACCACAGGAGTAATTCTTCAGGCGTGGTTTCCGGTTTTGCATACAGTTCATTCAGCGGAGGATGGTACTGCGCCACAGCATTTTCTCCGCTGGGAGAGCGATTGAGTCCAATACCAAGTTTATCTGCGCGATGATAATAAACCGGATTCCAGTCCGCACGACCAAGATTATCAACCCAGGGGCCTGGGCCGTAGTGATGGCCGGTTGCCATTAAATGATGAAGTCCGAGTGGCGTCATATAGTTCACTGTCATTTCGCGAGAACGCATCATTAAATCTTTAATTGTTGCGATAACTTCTTCATCGTGACTGAAGGTCATTTTTATCCACTCGTCTGCAATCTCTTCTGCACTGAGCGTGTGGTCCCAAGCCAGGCGACCGAACACATACCAGTTAGACTGCAAGATAGGATGCCCCGTCCAATTTCGATCACTGCCGATGTTTGAAACACCAGCCATGCCAGAAATAGAATTTTTAAACAGCGAGCCATCGACGACTTTCGCAACCGTGGAGCCTTCGCCTTGTGCATAAGTGTCGGCTTCCAGGGCTTCTTTGTACATTGTGCCGAGATAAACAAAGTGCGTACTAAATCCGAGGTATTCCATGGTGATTTGAAATTCCATCATCATGGGCGTTTTTGGAGTGGCACCAAACAAGGGACTGAAAGGCTCGCGAGGTTGAAAATCAATGGGTCCATTTTTCACTTGAACTAAAACGTTATTGCGAAATTTTCCATCCAGGGGCTTAAATTCTGAGTACGCCTGTTTGGAACGCTCTTCATTTTTTTCGTGCGCATACACAAAGGCTCGCCACATCACTATTCCGCCGTGGGGAGCAAGCGCATCGGCTAACATGTTTGCACCCTCTGCATGAGTTCTACCAAAATCTCCTGGCCCCGGCTGACCTTCGGAGTTAGCCTTCACCAGGAATCCGCCAAAGTCTGGAATTTCTTGGTAAATTTCATCTACTTTATTTTTCCACCACTCCTGTACATTTGGCTCGAGTGGGTCTGAAGTATCCAGTCCACCAACTAATTGTGGCGAACTGAATTTAATGGATAAATACACTTTGATTCCGTAGGGTCGAAAAACATCAGCAAGAGCTTTAACTTTTTCGAGATAATGAGGCGTAATTATCAGTGCATTTGCATTGACATTATTCAATACGGTTCCATTAACTCCGATTGACGCGTTTGCTCTCGCGTAGTCGTGGTAATGAGGGTAAATGTATTCAGGTAGTTTGTGCCAATCCCAAATGGATTGTCCCGCGTAACCACGCTCAACATGTCTGTCCAAATTGTCCCAGTGATTCAGAGTGCGGATTTGAATTTTGGGATCAGAACTGAGATTGAAATCGCTTGTGTCAGCTTCGGTTTGAATAAGGCGGAGAAAATGAAACGCGCCGTACAACAAACCGACATCGCTCTTCGCGCTAATCAAAGTAACTGTCTTGCCTTGTAATTTCGTTTGTGTGATTGCATAACCTTCGTTACTCAACGAGCTCAATTCTTCGGGCAGGGCAAGATTGTTTTTTTCTAGTTCTTTTTGCGTTGCTAGCAAGAGAGAACCCTTTTTTAAACGTGCGTTTTCTTGCGGAATGCCTCCCACCAATCCGTCAAAAGCGATTGAGAGTTCGTGTCTAATGATTTCAAGGGTGTCGCTATCTCCCCAGACTTGCCAGCTACGAAACTGTGATCGATAGCGTTTGGCGGCATTTTTTTCGATCGGATCGTATTTCAGCCACAATCGATATCCGTCATCCCCTTGGGGAAAAACATCTGCATGCACAGTGCTGCAAGTGAAAATCGTCACTAGTGCGAGGGTTTTGAATAAACCAAACGTTTTCATTATTTGTTCCTTCCGTTTTATTTCTCTTCAGTTACTTAATTTTTTGGTTTTATGTTTAGACTTGACTGTTTAGACTTGGTTGCTTTGATCTGTGAGATCAGGCTTTAGAAGTTTGAGTAACACCTGAATGGGATGCGGCAAACTGACGGCGCTTTCTCGTTTTGCCTGACTACGACAGGAATAACCTGTGGCGACAAGTAGTTCGTCAGTATCAGTATGGTCAACAGATTTTCTCCAGCTTAGATCGTAAATCTTGCTGGAGGTTTCACGATTGCGTTTTTCGTGTCCATAGGTGCCAGACATACCGCAGCACCCCAGATTCTCAACTTTCAAGTGATGTCCTGCAGCTTCAAATATTTTAATCCAGGCTTGCAAACTTTTTGCAGCATTACTGGATTCTGTACAGTGGGGTAAGAGTTTAATAGAGAGAGTATCGTGTGGCGATTTAATATTACGCAAAGCATCGAGTTGTTTAACTAACCATTCTTGAATGAGTTGCACTTGAGGAGAGTGACCGTCGAGATATTTTGGGTATTCACCGCGATAGCTTAGTGTCATCGAGGGGTCAACGCCGACCAAAGGAATATTGAGTTCCGCAAATTTGGATAACATGTTTGCATTGCGTGTTGCAGTGCGCTTAAACGCAGGTAGAAATCCGTGTACATGTTGGGGCTTGCCATTCGCTTTATAGGGAGCAAGCAAGGGTTGAAAACCCAATAGCTTCAATAACTCAAATAAATCAGCAATAAGCGGCGACTCAAAATAACGAGTAAAAGCATCTTGCACAATAATTACAATGTTGCTTCTATCTTCTTCCGGTAAAGCAGCGAGTTTTTTAAATTTGGCGATGGGGAAGCGCTTTTTAGATAATTTCTGTGTACTAAGTTTTGGACCGTCTACAAAACCGATTCCGTGTTTAAGTAAGCCTACGACGGGAGGAAACTGCATAAAAAAATTGTACAGCGCAGGAAATCGAGCGGCAATAGGTAAAAGCGACTCCAGACTTCCCACTAAATAGTCTTTTAAGGGCCGCAAATATCGCGTGTGGTAAGCGGCGAGAAACTTGCTGCGAAATTCTGGCACGTCAACTTTAATCGGGCATTGACCTGTGCAGGATTTGCAAGCCAGGCAGGCTGCCATGGAATCGTAAACCTGATGTGAAAAATCTTCCTGTCCAAAACCTTTGCTCAAAGAATTCAATGATTTCAGCGGGAATCTTAAAAATGAAGACAGGCGACTTTCATTGAGTTTGTTTTGTAGCTGGGTTGGTGTTGTTGATAATTGTAACAACCACTCTTTAACGAGTGAGGAGCGCCCTTTGGGTGAATAAATGCGCTCGCGTGTAGCTTTCCAGGAAGGGCACATAGCATCGCTTGGATTCCAGTTAAAACATGCTCCGTTGCCATTACAGTAAACGGCTTCAGAAAAAGTTTGCCAGTCTGCTGTTTTAATATTTCTATCTTTCTGTCCACGTGTGGGGACTTCATTAATTTTTAGTAATTCGATAGTTGAATCGGGTGTGGCAATTTTTCCAGGGTTGAGCTGGTTGTTGGGGTCAAAAGTCCGCTTAATACGCTGGAGCTGGGAATAAAGTGGGCCAAAGAAATTGGGTGAGTATTCGGAGCGAACACCTTTGCCGTGTTCACCCCAGAGTAAACCGTGATACTGCAAACATAAATCAGCAATTCGATCAGAAATTTCCCAGGCAATATCTTCCTGTTCAGGGTCTTTCATATCCAGGGCTGGACGCACATGCAACACACCAGCATCCACATGGCCAAACATGCCGTAATCCAATTGGTATGCGTCGAGAATTTCTCGAAATTCCATAATAAAATCGGCCAAATGTTCCGGGGGAACTGCTGTGTCTTCGACGAAGGGAAGGGGGCGCTTTTCACCTTCAGTGTTACCCAGTAAACCAACGGCGCGCTTTCTCATGGCCCAGACTTTGCTGACGGCATCGCGACCCTCTGCGATAGAGTATCCAATCCTGGAAGAATTATCGGTATCTGCTTTGAGACTGGACTGAATACTTTCCAATTTTGCATTCAAGTCTTCGATAGAGTCCGATGAAAACTCGACGAGGTTAATACCTTGTAACTCATCCTCATTTTCAGGAAAGAAAGATTCAACTTGATGCCAGATAAAATCTTTCATTGCCAGGTTTAATACTTTTGAATCAATAGTTTCAATTGATGCTGGAGAAAACTGCATTAAATAATTGGCATCTTGCAGTGAACTTTGAAAATTATCATATTTGACAAGCACCAAAGCATTTTCAGCGGGAATTGGCAGAACGTTTAGTTTCGCTTCGCAGACAAAACCTAAAGTGCCTTCACTTCCGCACAAAATGTTATTGAGATTAATTTTTCCTGCTTCATCCCGTATGTGGGCGAGATCATAGCCCGTAAGGCAGCGATTGAGTTTGGGGAAGCTGTCCTCTATAAGCTCGGAAAATTCATTGTTGATATCGCACAATAAACGATAGATCTCTCCGCTTAAGCTATCCTGCTCGCAAAGGGCTGAGACATCGCTTTCCTCCAGGGCATGACTGCTAATCAAATTTCCGTCGAGTAAAACTGTTTTAAGTTCGATTACATGGTCTCGTGTTTTACCGTACAAGCAAGAACCTTGTCCCGATGCATCAGTATTGATCATACCGCCAATTGTGGCGCGATTGCTTGTTGACAATTCCGGCGCGAAAAAGAGATTGTGTTTTTTCAAGGCTTGATTGAGTTGATCTTTTACCACGCCTGCCTGAACACGTACCCATCCTTCATCGACGTTAATTTCAAGAATCTGGTTCATGTGCTTGCTGAGATCAATTACCAAACCATCAGTAAGCGATTGAGCGTTTGTGCCTGTGCCACCGCCGCGTGGCGAGACTACAATCTCAACAAAACGCTCTTCTTTTAATGTCTCGCAAATGAGAATGATGTCAGCTTGGTTCTTTGGGTAGAGGACGGCTTGCGGCAATACTTGATAAATCGAGTTATCCGTTGAAGCGACACTGCGATTTGCAAGATCAGCCTGAATCTCACCCTGAAAGCCATTGGCACGCAAAACAGTAAGGTATGCTGTGTAAAGCGAGTCCAGAGCTGCGTTGTATTTAAGTCGTGGAATCATCTAGTAAAAATAGCAGAAACCGGGAGAAGAGCGGATATTATCACTCTTTATTCTTGCCTGTTGTACTTTGGAATTTATCCATTTGATCTGAGCAGGCAGGTGTTTGAAATTTATCCTTCCACTCCGAGTAGGGCATGCCGTAAATGATTTCTCTGGCTACGTCGTAGTCCATCTCGATATTGCGCTCTTCCGCTGCGGCACGATACCACTTTGCCAGGCAGTTTCGGCAGAAGCCAGCCAAATTCATCAAGTCTATGTTTTGAGCATCTTTGCGCTTGTCGAGATGTTCGAGTAAGCGACGAAAAACTGCCGCTTCAATTTCTGTTTTTGAATCGCTCATGGTAAATCCTGTTGCATCAGTTCAGACAAGAATAAGACTTCGACTAAATCACCTGGCTCCATTGTACGGGCTTCAGGAATTAGTGCCAGAGCATCTGCCCACACCGTTGAGCTGAGTACGCCGGAACTTTGATTTGAAAATTTCTCTAACCTACCATCAATTACGGCTACTCGCATAAATTCCGGGCGCGTCTGTGCTTTGCTCACGGCGAATCCGAGAGGAAGTTGTTGTGAGCTTGGTGATAAATTTCTCAGGCCTTGTAATTTTCTCAAGGCGGGGGCAACAAAGAGTAAAAACGTGACAAAACTTGATACGGGGTTGCCTGGTAACCCAATGATTGGTGTTGATGCAATATGACCAAACACCAGAGGCTTACCTGGTTTCATTTTTATTTTCCAGCTTTCAATTTTTCCTAATTGGTCTATTGCTGCTTTAACGTGATCTTCTTCGCCGACTGAAACACCGCCGCTCGTCAATATTAAATCAGCTTGACTGGCAGCTTGTTCAAGTGCCGCTATGGTGGCCGCTAAACTGTCTTCAATTGCAGGTTTTAACGTAAGATATTCACCGCCGAGTTTACTAACCAGAGCAGCAAGTAAAAATTTGTTTGAGTTATAAATTTGTCCACTTTGTAATGCCTGACCCGGTTCCACGAGTTCATTACCTGTTGCCAAAATCGCAATTTTGGGTCTCCTAATAACGGAGATAGCGTTCATACCCACGCTGGCAAGTAAACCGATATCCTGAGGGCGTATTAGAGAATTTGCAGGAATTAGTTCCGTTCCGCTAGTGACATCCTGACCTTGTAGCCTTACATTTTCCAGAGGGGCAACTTTTTTATTGAGACAAATTTTCTCGCCCTTGTTCAATATTTCACAGTCTTCTTGCATGGCAACGGCGTCAGCACCTTCGGGCAATATCCCTCCGGTAAAGATTCTTGCAACAGTATTTTCTTCAAGTGGCTGAGGTGTACTTCCCGCTGGAATACGTTGAGAAACGGAAAATGTTTGGGCTGCACTTTGCAAGCTGCCGCTGTTTAGCGCATAACCATCCATAGCACTATTGTTTTGTGGCGGCACATCAACCACGGAAATAATTTTATTTGAAGTCACTCGTTGAAGAGCGGAGAGTAGATCGACATTCTCGCTTCCGCTCAATGTCTGAATGTGCGACAGAATTGTTGCCTTGGCTTCGTCAACTGTGAGCATGAATTAAATGAGTTGACCGACAAAATTACAAGGGCGATGTTTAGCATCAAGTTGAGATCGCAAAATACCGGTCCATCCGAGCTCGCAGGCTCCAGTTGAACCAGGTAAGCAAAAAATGGCAGTTTTGTTGGCTAAGCCAGCCACTGCGCGAGATTGAATAGTTGATGTCCCAATGTCAGCAAAAGAGAGTTGGCGAAAGAGTTCACCAAAGCCTTCAATTACACAGTCAAATAAAGGTAATACAGCTTGCGGAGTATTATCCCTGCCCGCGAACCCCGTGCCACCTGTAATGACAATAACCTGTGCGTTTTTGTCGTGAATCCATTGTGAAACCACGGCGCGAATGTGATAAGTGTCGTCTTTAATTAAGAGCCTTTCGTAAAGCGAGTGTCCGTCTGCTTCAAGTAAATCCTGAAGTTTTTGACCAGAAGTGTCCTCATCCTCGGTGCGGGTGTCCGAAACTGTTAAGAGACATATGTTTAGCGGAACAAATTCATTAATTTTCTTCGACATAACATTTAGCCTCCAGTAGCATTCATAAATCTTACAATTTGGGGTTCATTTTGGATGTCGAAATGATGCTTTTCCGGCTTAATATTCATTGATTCAATAATGGCTTGTTTAAGTGCTTCATTATTTTGGGGACTGTTTTGGGGACTGTTTTGTAGATTGTCTCGAAGAATTTGTCTCAGATCCACAGAATGTTCATTGCCTAAACATAATAGAAGCCTGCCCGATGCGCTAACACGAACGCGGTTACAGCTGGCACAGAAATTTTCGCTGTGCGGAGAAATAAAACCAATTTTATTTTTAAAGCCTTTTACATTCCAGTAACGAGAGGGGCCTCCAGTGTGCTCTGAGCTTTCACTCAGAGTGAAACGCCCAGACAATAAAGAACGCAAATCTTCGCTGCTTATGTATTCAACATGACGTGAGTGAGAGTGGATTTCGCCTAGCGGCATTTCTTCAATAAAACTGATATCCAGTTTTTTTTCGAGCGCAAACTGAGCAAGGTCATGCGCTTCGTCCAAATTGAAATTTCGCAACAGCACACTATTTAACTTTATTCGCTTAAATCCGGCGTCAATGGCCGCGTCGATCCCAGCAAGGACTTCGTCGAGATTGCCGTAGCGTGTCAATTTTTTAAATCGCTTTTCTTGCAGGCTGTCGATACTGATATTGACACTGGTTACTCCGGCGTCAACCAAGGCATGAGCATAAGGTTTTAGATTCGAACCATTGGTTGATAGACATAATTGCTCAAGTTCCAATTTGCCGAGCGCTTCAAACAGCTTTAGGACATCTTTGCGAATCAGTGGCTCGCCGCCGGTGACTCGAATTTTCTTAACACCTAATTCCGAAAAAACCTGGGCAATGCGAGCCAACTCTTCCAGATTAAGCACATCTTTTCTGGGCAGGAAAGTCATATCTTCGGCCATGCAATAGAGACAGCGAAAATCACAACGATCGGTGACGGATAAGCGCAAGTAGGTAATGGGGCGCTGAAATTTGTCTATAAGTTGCTGTTTTGCCATGAGTGCATTTTATATGATTCGGGGGTAAAACGGGGCGAAGATTAACGCAATGCTAATGGATTTATCTCATCAGGAGCCAAAGCAGTCCAAGCCATCCTGCGGCCGCCAACAGCTGCCAGAATAACAACGGGTTGCGCTCCACTAGAGGCCGTTCGCGGTGCACTAGCCATTGGGGGTTGGGGCGTTTTAAATCTTGCAAAAACTCTGAAAGGGAAGTGTAGCGGCCGATTGGTCTGACACTGAGGGCCTTTTCCAGGGCGCGATCTAGCCACTGAGGCACCATGGGGTTGTGCCGAATTGCTGATTGATATTCCAGCTTTTGAAAGTGCTTGATATCTTTCGCTTCGCCGAATGCGGAGCCATAAGGGGCTTTACCGGTGAGCATTTCATAAACCAAAACAGCAATAGAAAACTGGTCTGAAAGATGCCCGGTTTTGCCGCCATAGCGATATTCAGGTGCAGAATAATCTAAAGTGCCGAGAATAACATCGCGTTGTATGGGGGTTTTAAGTTCGTCGACGCTAGCAACCCAACAAGATCCAAAATCAATAATTTTTACCACTCCGCCATGACCAATCACGATGTTTTCCGGCTTGATATCCTGGTGCAAGGTATCTTTTCGATGAAAAGCACGTACACCTTTAATCACTTGATCAATAATTTCTACCGTGTCACGAATGGGAAGAGGGTGACGTTCTTTTATCAGTTGAGCCAATGTTGGACCACTCACGTACTCAGTGAGGTAATACAAGTAACTGCGTTGCTGCGGTTGAATCACCCGCACTACATTGGGACTATTAATACGTGCGCCGACCCAACTTTCCATAACAAAACGTTCAATATAGGCGGGATCATCATCATAATTAATTGAAGGCGTCTTCATTACCAAGCGCTTATTTGTGGAATCGCGCACAAGGTAAACCTGACTGCGTTCAGATTCGTGCAGAATTTTTTCGACGACATAAGTATCAATTTTATTCCCGGGTACTAGCGGGGGTGGAAAAGGAAGTGATTTTAAAGCCGCAACAACTTCGGCTTCACTGGCTGTACCCAGCGATTCAATTTTAATAATCTGTAAACTTAAATTGTCTTGGCTGCCACGCTCTAAAGCGAGATCGACAGCGCGACGAACCCATTCTTCTTTGTTATCTTTAAACTGATCATAAAAATAAAACCAATCTTCGCGTTTTAAAAATTCGTGTAAGCCATCTGAACTCAATATATAAATGTCACCGACATTCAATTCGAAACTGGAGCAATCGATATCTAAGGAAATGTCTGCCCCCAAAGCGCGGCTGAGGTGAACGGTGTCCTTATCCATACGCTGAGTATGATCGCGCGTTAACAGTTCAAAATCGTTTTGCCGTATACGTTGCAAGCGGGTATCGCCGACATGAAAACAAAACCCGGTACTGCCTTTAAGTATGAGAGCGGTAAAAGTTGTTAGATGGCCTTGTCCATAAATGGAGTTTCGACTTTGTCCCCATAGATATTGATTCAATGATTTTATGACGCGGTCAGCCGAATGAGTAGTAGACCAGGTATCCGGTGTGGCGAAGTAATCTGTGAGAAATCCGCTTACTGCGGCCTGACTTGCCTGTCTGGCAGCCTCGCTACTGCTAACACCGTCGGCAGTTACAAAAGCCATGCCTTTACTGGTTAAGCTCGATCCATCGGGAATACGTGCACCCAGTGTGTCCTGGTTTTCTTTTTTTTGCCCCGCTTCGCTAAGTTGCGCAAAGCTGGCATGCAATGAAGAATTTAAGTGATCCACGTTTAGGCTTTTGGAATTTTTAAACTTGCATTATGCCACGCTAAGCGCTGGGAGAGTGAAAACCCACTAGCAGTAAAAAGCATTGCCACCAGTGGGTTAAAAATTGAAAGACTTTTTATCTTTAACTCACTTCGATTTTTTCAATCGTACCATCTGGAAGTATTTCCACCATGTGGCCTTCGGGTTCCTCAAGAAACTGTACTAATACGAAGACAATCAAGGCGCAACCGGCGATGAACATAAAGAACGTACCGGCATCAACAAAACTGAAAACAGTAAGAAAAGTTACTGCGCCCACGTTGCCAAAGGCGCCCGCCATACCCGCTATTTGTCCTGTCATTCGACGTTTTACCAGGGGCACCATTGCAAATACAGCGCCTTCTCCAGCTTGTACGAAAAAGGAACAAAACATCACTGCAATCACAGCGAGAGCGACAGGCCAAGTTGAAGTAATTTGAGAAAGAGCGAAATAGCCAATGGCCAGTCCGACAATAAAAATCGACATTGAAAGCCTGCGACCGAAAGTGTCGCTAATCCATCCACCGCCGGGTCGTGCAATAAGATTCATGAAGGCGAAGGCAGCACCCAGTGCGCCCGCTTGCGCCAGACTTAAACCTTCAAATGTTTCGAGGAAAAAAGCAGGTAACATGGAAACAACAGCCAGCTCTGAACCAAAGGTAACGAAGTAAGCCCAATCCAAAATTGCAACTTGCTTAAATTTATATTTTTGATGTTCTTCAACGCCATGTTGCAACATTTCCTTGTTGACTTTGTAAATCTGACTGAACTGAAAAATCATCAAAGCGAACAGTCCAAGGTAAATGAGATTTACCGCTGTCTCGCCGAGCAGATTGACACCGCTGGGGCTTAGTTTCCATGCAAGCACCGCTAGAATAATGTACATGGGTAAATTCATTGCCAAGTAAAAATAAAAATCTTTTTTACTGCTTACTTCCAGACCGCCAGACTTTTTGGGTTTGAAGTAAGTTGAACCCTTTGGTGTGTTGCGCGCGCGCCAATAGAAAAATAAGCCATAAATAAATGCCATTACGCCGGTTGTTCCGATCGCATAGCGCCAGCCATCATCTCCGCCGTAAACTAATGCAAGCGTCGGTAAGGTAAATGCAGCGGCTGCAGATCCGAAATTTCCCCAACCTCCATAAATACCTTCGGCAATACCAACTTGGCGAGCCGGGAACCATTCACCAACCAGTCTGATACCAATCACGAATCCAGCTCCAACAAAGCCGGTTAAAAATCGCATGATGGCGAGTTGTTCATAAGTTTGTGCCGAAGCAAAACCTAAACACAGTACGCCTGAGATCAGCAGTAATAAGCTGTAGACAATGCGAGGTCCGAACTTATCAACCAAAATGCCAATGGCAATACGTGCCGGAATAGTGAGAGCAACATTCAAAATAAGTAAGGCTTTCCACTGTGCTAGTGAGAGATTGAAGGCCTCCATAATTAGAGGTTTCAAGGGCGCATGAGCAAACCAAACCATGAAGGTAAGGAAGAAAGCAAACCAGGTTAAATGTAGTAAGCGAATATTGGTTTTGGAAAAATCTAAAAATTGGGTGATGGTTTTCATCTTTAATCTCTGATGACTTAATAACTAGAGGTATGGCGCCGGACAGTGCAATTCCCCTGCCATTTGCCTTCAATCTAAATAAATCAAATGCACAGCGCGGCTCTAAATCCGCATGATCTCTGGTACAGAGAGATTAAATTTGTGAATAAGAGGAGCGTGGTGCTGCGTCGATGATGTACATCGCTCCTGAAATTTACGCCATAAAACGCACACTAAGAGGGCAAAAGCGATTAAAAACAGTGCATATATTGGAGGGGTATGAAAAATATCATCAATATAAATGCACGCTACAGCGCACATATGCATTAATACAGTGCATTTCTGCACGTAAATCCTTTGCGTGCTCGTCAGAACCACCGCTTAAATATCTTCTAAGTCATTGAAAAAAAAGATAATTATATAAAAGTCGAGAGATTCGACTCGGTTGGTGTTTTTTTTGCACTGAGTGTATTTGAGCTAGCAGGGCATTCGGATTGCAGTGTTTTGAAATAGATGAAGAGCCCAAGTGTTATTTGTTCGGTGCAAAAATCGCAGTACTGCGATGAATTAGAGATAAAGAGAAAAGAGATAAAAGAAACAATGAGTAAACAAAAAATTATTGTCGTCGGCAACGGTATGGTTGGACACAAGTTCATCGACAACATGTTGGGCCTCGACAACGCAACGCAATATGAATTGGTAACCTTTTCGGAAGAGCCGCGTTTGGCCTATGACCGCGTCCAACTCAGTTCATATTTTTCTGGCTCAACGGCCGATGATTTGATGCTGACTTCAGAATCGTACTATCAAGAAAATGGTGTGAATTACATACTCAATGACAAAGTGATTGAAATTGATTCACAGGCAAGCAAAGTTATTACAGCCAGTGGTCGTGAAGAACGTTACGACAAACTTGTTTTGGCCACTGGTTCTTTCCCTTTTGTCCCGCCGATTCCGGGTCGTGAACAGCCTCATTGTCTCGTGTATCGGACAATTGAAGATTTGGAAGCAATCACTGCATCAGCAAGTCAAAGTAAAAAGGGCGTTGTTGTCGGGGGTGGTTTATTAGGTTTGGAGGCAGCTAACGCACTGAAAAACCTGGGACTGGAAGTGCATGTTGTTGAATTTGCGCCGCGATTGATGGCTGTTCAATTGGATGAGGGTGGCGGTCAACTTCTGCGAACAAAAATTGAAAGTCTGGGTGTTACCGTTCACACCGAAAAAAATACGCGAGAAATTGTTGATGGCGAAGAAAGTCGCTATCGCATGAACTTTGCTGATGGTTCGCATCTCGAGACAGACATGATTTTATTTTCGGCGGGTATTCGTCCACAAGATGAATTGGCTCGCAAATTCGATATTGAAATCGGTGAGCGAGGCGGCATCGTCATTAACAATCACTGCCAAACCTCTATCGAAAATATATATGCCATAGGCGAATGTGCATTGTGGGGTGGAATGATCTTTGGTTTGGTTGCGCCTGGCTACAGCATGGCAAAAGTTGCAGCTTCACATATCGCAGGCGGCGAAGATCAATTCACCGGTGCCGATATGAGTACCAAGCTTAAGCTGCTTGGTGTGGATGTGGCGAGTGTCGGCGACGCGCACGGACGCACACCAGGTTCGAAATCTTATATTTACCAAGACGGCGTTAGTGATGTGTATAAGCGCATTATTGTTTCCGAAGATCGTACAAAACTTTTGGGTGCAGTTTTGGTGGGGGATGTGGATGCATATGGGACATTGCAACAATTGTGTGTCAACGCTATGGAGCTCCCTGAGAATCCTGAAGCGCTTATCGTTCCAAATTTTGATGGAGAAGCAGCAGTTGGTTTGGGAGTAGATGCGCTGCCTGATAGTGCGCATATTTGTACATGTAATGAAGTCACAAAAGGACAAATATGTTCAGCGGTTAAAGAAGGTGCAACAACTATCGGAGCAATTAAATCTGCAACCAAGGCAGGAACATCCTGTGGTGGTTGTGTCGCATTAACTACTCAGGTACTCAATGCAGAGCTGACAAAGCTGGGTGTGGAAGTGAACACTGATATCTGTGAACACTTTCCTCATACGCGACAGGAGCTTTATCACATTGTGCGTGTTGAAGAAATTAAAAGCTTCGATGAATTGTTGGAGAAGCACGGTAAAGGCTTGGGTTGTGATATTTGTAAACCCACAGCCGCATCGATATTGGCTTCTTGCTGGAATGATTATGTTCTAAAGCAAGAGCATGCGAGTTTGCAGGATACCAACGATCATTTTATGGCGAACATGCAAAAAAATGGAACCTATTCCATCGTGCCGCGTATCGCTGGAGGAGAAATTACCCCTGAAAAACTTATAGCGATGGGGCAGGTTGCAAAAAAATATAAGTTGTACACAAAAATAACCGGTGGTCAGCGTATAGATATGTTTGGTGCGCAACAACATGAACTGCCGGCAATTTGGAGCGAACTTATTGAAGCGGGTTTTGAAACTGGCCACGCTTACGGAAAAGCTGTTAGAACTGTGAAATCTTGTGTTGGATCTACCTGGTGTCGATACGGAATGTTGGATAGCGTGGGTATGGCAATTCAAATTGAGGAGCGTTACAAAGGTTTGCGAGCGCCGCATAAATTAAAATTTGCAGTGAGTGGATGTACCCGCGAATGTGCCGAAGCACAAAGCAAAGATGTGGGCGTTATCGCCACGGCAGACGGCTGGAGCCTGTACGTTTGTGGCAACGGCGGAATGAAACCTCGTCACGCAGATTTGTTTGCTACCGGACTTGATGATGAAGCTTTAATTAAATTCATTGACCGATTTTTGATGTTTTATGTTCGTACGGCTGATCGCTTACAGCGAACATCGGTTTGGATGGAAAATCTTGAAGGCGGATTAGATTATCTTAAAAAAGTGGTTATCGATGATAAATTAAATATCGGTGATGAGCTTGAAAAGGAAATGTCACACATTATTGGTACTTATCAGTGCGAGTGGAAAACCACCATTGAAGATCCAGAAAAAATCAAACGTTTCCGCACGTTTGTCAACAGTGATGCCAAAGACAATACGGTAGTCTTTGTTGAGGAGCGCGAGCAAATTCGTCCGGCCAATGAAGAAGAAATTATCCGTTTTATTGAAAGCGAAAAAGAGATTGCCTAATCATGGGAGTGGCGGAAAAGATTATGAGTTGGCAAGTAGTGTGTGAATCAAGTGATTTGTCGGAAATGATTGGGGTGCGAGCCTTGTTGGATGGGGAGCAGGTAGCAATTTTTCGTGTAAAGGGTGAGCTCTATGCGGTGAGTGCGATTGACCCTTTTACAAAGGCAGCCGTACTTGCTCGCGGAATTGTAGGTTCTATTAAAGATCAAAAGGTTGTGGCGTCACCCCTGTTAAAACAACATTTTGTTCTAAATAATGGACAGTGTTTAGAAGACGAAAACGTAAAAATTAAAACTTACCAAGTTCGTGAAAATAACGGAAAAATTGAATTAAGTTCTCACTGATAGTCATGATTTATTGCGTATTTAAAAAGAATCATTCAACGGTCTTGCTTGTTTCTGGAATAAGCGGGGCGGGAGAGATCTGATGCTGTTTGGTCGCAAGAAAAAAAATCCCATTAAGATCGCAGATAAGGGAATTGCCGAGTGGAAGTACGCCACATGCGGCTACTGCTCTGTCGGCTGCTCCATAGAAATTGGAGTTAACGAAGAAGGTGAGCCGGTAACTACGCGTGGAGTTGGCAGCGCCGATGTTAACCGCGGTAAGCTATGTATCAAGGGGCTTACTGAAGCAGAAATATTTCGTGCAAGTGGTCGAGGCACTGAACCGAAAATTCGCAGTAAAATTTTTGAGCCTTGGCAAACCACCTCCTGGGATGTGGCATTAGATAAAACAGCTGCGGAATTCAAACGCATACAGGAAAAATATGGGCGTGATTCTGTCGCAGTGGTTTCGACAGGCCAAATACTCACTGAAGAATTTTATACACTCGGAAAGTTAACTCGGGGTGTGATAGGTACAAATAATTACGATGGCAATACAACATTGTGTATGGCTTCAGCGGTATCTGGATACAAAAGATCCTTCGGTGCTGATGGTCCGCCGGGCTGTTACAACGATTTTGAACACACTGATTGCTTATTGGCTTTTGGTTCTAATTTAACTGAACAACACCCGATTATATATTGGCGTCTTAAAGAGGCTTTGGAAAAGAGAAAATTCCCCGTCATTGTGGTTGATCCCCGCGTGACTATGTTTGCGCAGTTTGCCGACATGCATCTCCCGATCACGCCAGGAACCGATCTCGTTTTATTAAACTCTCTAGCCTATGTCATATTGGATGAGGGCTTACAGGATGAGGAATATATCCAGCGTTGCTGCAACGGTTATGAAGATTTCAAAGCGCTGGTAAAAGGCTATGACCCGATTACAGCTTCAAAAATTTGCGGTATTGACGAAGATACTATTCGTAATGTTGCCCGTTTGTATGCAAAAGCTGATGCAGCGATGTCTATTTGGACAATGGGGATTAACCAAAGTACACATGGCTCAGATGGCGTGTGTGCAATTAATAATTTGAGCTTAATTACCGGCAATATAGGTAAGCCCGGAGGTACCAGCCTTTCTATTACCGGTCAATGCAATGCAATGGGAACGCGTGAATGGTCTTCCTGTTCTGGTTTGCCTGGCTACCGCGCTTTGGAGAATCCAGATCACCGCGAAGAAATTGGTAAGTTCTGGGGCGTGGATCCAGAATTTTTTCCAAAGAAGCGTGGGTTGTTCCAAACAGACATATTTCCGGCAATAGAAACAGGACAAATTAAAGCGTTGTGGTTGGTTGCAACCAACCCAATGACCTCAATGCCGAATTCGGCTCGCATACGAAAAACTATGGAAAAACTGGAATTTTGTGTGGTGCAGGATTCTTATGAAGATGTGGAAACCGAGCAATATGCACACGTCTATTTGCCAGCATCAATTTGGGCGGAAAAGAAAGGTTGTTTCACTAATACAGAACGACGAGTGAATATTACACGACCGATTGTTAAACCTCATGGAAATTCCAAGCCTGATCAATGGATTTTTTCTCAGCTAGCACAACGTTGGGAACAAGGACAAAAAATGAAATTTCCTTTGGATACTGAAGAGGTGTTCGAGGAAATGAAAATATTATCGAAGGGGAAGGGGCGAAACCTGGATATCAGTGGAATGACACATGATTTGATTGAGTCCAAGCGTGGCATTCAGTGGCCTATGCGCGAAGGTGATACCGAAGGTACGGCGCGTTTGTATTCCGATGGTGTTTTTCCCTATCCCGATGGCAAAGCGAAATTATTGGCACTGCCTTTTATTAACAACAATGAAACGCCGGATGAGGATTTTCCTTTTTGGCTTAACAGTGGACGCGTGGTCGAACATTTTCACACGCGCACGCGAACAGGAAAGGTAGGAAATTGCAATAAATTTAGTCCCACTCCTTACATGGAAATGAATCCTGACGCAGCGGCGGAGTTAGGGGTTGAGCATATGAGTTACGTGCGCTTGGTATCGAGGCGTGGCGACGCAGTAGTGATGGTTCAATTAACTCAACGTGTTCCATTTAACATGGTCTTTATTCCTTTTCATTTTCATGATTGTGTTAATCGCCTGTCCTTGGGGTTGTTAGACCCGCATTCCAGACAACCGGCATTTAAGCAGTGCAGTGTGCGAGTTGAGCACATTGATCAAAAAGAGGCAGCGCGTTTGAACGCGGAGATGAGAGCTTTCTAATATGTTTAAGTATGTTCGCGACGATGAGCCTGAATACGCAAAATTAAAAGATCCTGTTACTTCGGATAAAAACCGTTACGGCAAGGAAATAAAGCTGACGCCGGTTAATGATAACGGTGTGAGTTTGCGCATTAATGGAGATGATCGCATTGGAGAGAATCCCAATCGCACCAAGCAACACGCTTTTCATTTCACCGCTGACAATTGTATTGGTTGTCATGCCTGTGAAGCGGCTTGCTCGGAAAAAAATGATTTACCTCCGCACTTGAGTTTTCGTTCGGTCGGTTATGTTGAGGGTGGAACTTATCCCAATTTTACCCGTATGAATATTTCGATGGCCTGTAACCACTGTGATAATCCGGTGTGTTTAAAAGGTTGTCCAACCCGCGCGTACACCAAGCACGCAGAATACGGGGCAGTGATTCAGGATCCTGATATTTGTTTTGGTTGTGGTTATTGCACTTGGGTGTGTCCCTATAATGCGCCGCAACTCGATCCTGTGAATGGTCAGGTTGAAAAATGCAATATGTGTGTCGATCGACTTGAAGTGGGACTGAAACCGGCTTGTGTGTCTGCATGCGTTGGCAATGCCTTAAATTTTGGTGTCGTTGAAAACATGCCTGAAAACCGCGAGCAAATTGAAACCCAGATTCCTGGCTTTCCCGATCCCGCGATCTCGAATCCGAATATTCGATTCCAGCAAGTCAAAACCATGCCACGCGAAGTAACACGCACTGACTCTATGCCTGTGAAATATCACAAGAGTAATGTCGATGGGAAATATAAGCCCATGGTTGATAAAAAGCAGGGAGAGAAAAAGTATTGGAATGTTGCGCGCTTATCTTCACGTGAAAATCCTCTAGTGATTTTTACTTTGCTGACTCAAGCGGCGATAGGAACTTTTGCCGTCGCTTTTCTGGGTTCGTTATTCGGTGTGAAGGCTTTGACAAATTTTTCTTCGAGTGCGATGTATGTGCCTTTACTCGCGCTTGCTTTGGCTTTTGCTGCGTTGGGTTTATTTATGTCAACTACACATCTTGGTAAACCGCTGCGTTTTTATCGTGGTTTCAATAACTGGCGTTTATCACCCGTGAGTCGAGAAGGCTTGGGGGTTGTTGTGTTTATGGGTTTTGCTGGCTTGCATTTATTATTTTCCCTGCCAGAAAACAGCGTGTTCCAAACATTTTTTGGTAGCGCTTTGAGCGGGAAGTTTACCCTGGTTTCGCGAATAGTTGGGGTTCTCGCTTTTGTCGGCAGCATGGCGGGTTTGTATTATATGTATCGTTGTTATCGAATTCCTGCCAGACCGTATTGGGACCATTGGCATACGGCGTGTTCTTTTGTTGGCAATGCGCTTGTACTCGGCGCCTTCACTATCGCTGTGTTGGGTGTGCCCTATTTGTTGATCACAAAAATGAATTTTGTTGCACTGCTTGAGGCGCTTGCTCCGGTTATGGTATGCGGTATGGCGCTCGAAGGGCTGGGATTATTTTTTCATGCGAGACAACAGCAAAACGCTGAGCACGAAGGTGCAGTGTCTCATTACATTCAAAAAACCACTTTTGGTAAATCCTACACGCTGAGAAATATATTGCTTGCACTTAATATTTCACTCGTTACGGCATTGTTTTTTATAAGTAATGCCTCGTGGTGGGTATTGCTGGTTTGGGCAAGTCTTTTGGTTTCTGTCAGTGTTTCAGCTTTAATTGGTCGGGCCCTGTTTTATGTGTTGGTTATCCCAACAACTATGCCCGGTGCATTTTTCTGGAAAAATAAAGGTTTTGAGGAGCATGCTCGCGAGATTGGTTTAGCGGCCAATTCCGCGGTGGGAGTTGCGATGCACACCCATTAGCAGGCTTGTCGAAGGTTTTCGGTGTGCGTCTCCTTCACTTTGCACCAGTTGGGCGGCTTAGGCCGCCTTTTTTTATGTGTATTTTTTAATGATTTACAAAATGTGCAAGCACTTCTACGGTGCCCACGTGGAAATATATTCCGTCTTCTAATTGAAGTTGCGAAATTTTATTGCCATTTTGCCAGACTCCATTGGTTGAATCGGAATCTTGAAAAATCCAGTTCCCCTTAGAAAATGTTAATAAGGCATGATGTTCAGAAATACTTTGATTTCTAAATACAATGTCGTTGGACTCGGTTCTGCCGAAGGTCCAGGATTTATCTTGTTCATCTTGATTGGAAACACTGCGAATTGAAGGCGGTTCGTCTTCCACAAAGAAAAACATCACCAAACCTTTAGCCCCTTTGAAAGCACTGGCTGTCTTTTTTACATAGGCGGTAATTGCCCGCTCTTTGGCTTCATTGTTTTTGCTATCAAAATCTGTAATGTCGCCTTCGAGGTTTGTCCAGCCAGGCGGAAGTTGGTAGGCCTGAAACAGCACTGTCGAATCTTCTTCATCGTCTTCAACTATGGAAGATTCTGCCAATTTCTTTTTTGCCCTGGCAGGAATGCCAACAATGGTGACTTCATTGTCAACCAGCTGCAAGCTGAATACCTCATCAACGAATTGAACGGTATCACCGGGATTAAGTTCAATTGCTTCGGTGATGCGTTTACCGGATACAAAAGTGCCATTGGTAGAATGCAAATCCTGAACCAGGACTTTGTCATCTTTAACAAGAATGCGAGCGTGTTCTCGAGACATATTGGTGACATCGACCCGGATGGGACAAGATTCACTTCTTCCAATAAGCATGGAGGGGCTGTCTAGTAAAAATTCCTGATTGTTTTTTAAGTAGATCAACATGTAACTGTTGTTCATAGTAAGCCTGCCTTTGCTTATATTCTGCAATCAATCGCTGTTTTCAGTTCGAAAAACCAGTCGAGATATTGCACAGCCCTCTTCAAAAATGAAACTAAATTGCCAGCCTTGTTTTTCTGCAATCTTGGCAACCAGGGATAAGCCCAGACCGAAACCACCCGTTAACATCAGGCTATTGGTGTCTTCGCTTTTCACTGCGCTATCTTCGTAGGTAGGAGTGGAGTTTACAACATCTATCCGCTCCGCACTCAGGCAGTTTAATGTAATTTCCCCTTCTTCGCAGTGCTGGAAGGCATTGCGAAGCATGTTGTCCAGTGCGATGCGCAGCAGTATGGCTTCAATTTCTATCTCGAAGCCATTTTCAATGTGCTCATTCAGTGTGACTTGCTTGTCCTTGAAAATTTCACGATTTTCATCAACAACTTCTTTGACAAGATTGGCCAGCTTGACCACGGATTTCTCGGGTGCATGGTAGCGGTCAACTGCAAGCCATAAGATCGCTTCAGTTACCGATTTCATGGTGTCGCCCGCTCGACGAATCCGGGCAAGAATTTGGTCTATATCGTTGTCACCTCGATTACGTTTATGTTCCAGTACATCCATGGCGTTGCGAATAATTGCGATAGGTGTGCGCAATTCATGGCTGGCATTTCGAAGAAACTGCTTTTCGCGCTCTGCGTTTTCGCTAATCCTGATGAGTGCATTGCGTAATTCTTCACCCAGCAAGCCAATTTCATCATTATTTAAATCTGTGGGAAGGTCGGGCAAATTATTTTCGTCATCGATGCGGTTCATCCAATTCGCCAAACTCTTAATGGGTGAAATTGAGCACGCTAGTAAATGTTTAAAGAACAAAATCAACACAAGTACAGCGAGCCCGCCAGCGATGGAGTAAACCTTAAATGGCTTAATTACTTTTTCCCGTGTGGATTTTGAGACAGTAATTTCGTAAAACAAAATAAATTTCTGGTCGGTACCGGGCAAGTCATTCACCAATAAGTGATAGTGCGTGTCGTAATCGCCAGATTTTTGAAAGCGATACATGATACCGTCACTGGCCTTTGGCCATTCGTCCCATTGTTGAACCGGGAAAACATCTTTCACTCGTTGTGAAACAGTTTCCTTTCCGAGAAATCCTACCATTGATTGTGTGTTGGGCAGCGGTACGCAAGATTTTTGTGCGTAGGCATCCATGAAAAGTTCAGCTTCATACAAGATGACGTTGTGTGTTGCCGCAGTTAAACCCCAGCGGTGTAGGAAAAACAACATGCTGGTATAGAGCACAACAATGAGTACGGCAAAAATGCCAAAGATATTGCCCGTGCGAACGATTAGCGAGCGCTGGTGCGCGGGGCTTGTTGTATTGACATCCTCAGGCATTGGCTGGTTCTCTTAGTGCAACACCAACGCCCCGCAATGTTTGAATCAAATGAATATCGAAGGGCTTATCCACTTGTTTGCGCAAGGTATACATATGAGATTTTAAGGCTTCGGAATCTGGCGGGCTGTCCTTCCACAACACGCTTTCGAGTTCTTGTCTTGAAAGTACACGTGGGCTCGCTTGCATCAACGCAATCAGGAGTTTCCAGCAGGCGGGTGACAGATCGATGCGTTGATTGTTGCGTTTAACTTCATGATTGTCGAGATTGGCCTCAAGATCTGCGACTTTCAGGGAAGTGCTGTTTGCAGTACGACGCTTGCTAATGGCTTTCAGTCGCGCCTCAAGTTCAGGTAAATCAAAAGGTTTAACCAGATAGTCATCAGCGCCAGCTTCAAAGCCTTCTAATTTATCGTCCAGCGTGTCTCGTGCTGTCAGGAAAATGATGGGAGCATTTTTCCCTTGAGCGCGCAGTTCTCGGCATAAATGCAGGCCATCTATGCCTGGCATCATGATGTCGAGAATCATCGCTTCATAATTGTTTTCCTGACAAAGTTGCAGAGCATGATCGCCACGTCGGGCGTAGTCACAATCAAAACCTTGTAATTCCAGGTAATCCAGCACACTGGCAGCGAGATCACCGTTGTCTTCGACTAAAAGTACTAACATAGCTCTGCCCCTAACAGATTCTAGCAGTTGGGCAAATTTTACCCTTGCTTGGGAGCAGAGCAAGTCAAATTGCTTTACCGCAGGCACGATTTGCCGGAACGGCTATATCCATTAGCTTGGGATTGGGCAGATTAAGCGCGGCCATAAGCTTTGCGTAGTCTGCGGCAGTCTTGGCCTGCAAGCGAGGATTGTGCTGTTTTTCTTCACCGACGGTGCTCTTTGTCCAGCCCCGATAGTCATGCCCTGGATACACGAGGGCGTCATCAGCATAGGCGAGTATTTTTTCCCAAAGGCTGGCATATTGGTCAAAAGCATTGCCATTCTGAAAGTCAGTGCGACCTGTGCCACGAATTAATAAGGTATCTCCAGTAAACAGATAAGTATTCATTCCGTCTTGAACGACAAAACTATAGGAATCGTCAGTATGACCCGGGGTGTGCAAAGTCAGTATTTTAATTGCACCTATCTGCAAGTGATCACCGTCTTTAAATGTGGCACTTGCGCATTCTGAATTCGATTCTTTTCCGATCATGGTGACACAGGAGCTGCGATCACGAAGCTCACCCAGGGCGGTAATATGGTCTGCATGAGTATGTGTATCTATTGCCAACTCAAGTTTCAGCTCTAGTTCGTCAATAAGTTGCAAGTACTCATCCGTTTTTTCAGAAACTGGGTCGATGAGCACCGCCTTGCCAGATTCGGGATCGCCGAGTAAGTATGTGTAAGTAGAAGAATGCGTATCAAAAAGTTGTCGAAATATCATAAGAATTTCTCCACTAAACAAAGAATAGAAACAAAAAGCAGTGCGAGTGCAAATATTTTCTGTAGGGTGCTGCCCGCAATCTTTCGGCTAAATAATTGACTTACAATCATGCCCGTAATGCTGGCGATCATAATAGGAACCAGTGTTTGCAATGGCAGGCTTGTACTCAAAACCAGGTGACTTAAAAACCCGCTGGAGCTAACTAGCGCGATAACAAATAAGGAGGTTGAAACGGCCAGGCGCATTGGAACTTGGCTTAAATAAATGAGTAGAGGGACAATCAGAAAACCTCCTCCCACACCAAATAATCCAGATACAAAGCCAATGGCCAGCCCTCCACTGATCAATCCGCTCAAACACCTGGGGCGTAGTTGGAATTGACCACTGGGACTCAATCGACACAGTAATGTTTGCGCAGTTTCTTCGCCGTCTATGTTTTGTGTAGCGCGTACGACACTTGCGTCGTCGGGATGTCGACTCGCGTGTAACCACATGCGAATTGCAATCAACACCGCCAGTACGCTGAATAAAACCAGAAGCACATTTTCATTTAATTGCAGGGCCAAGCACTTTCCGAGAGGTGCACTGGCTGCGCCTCCGACAGCAAGTAATAAAGCCGGAGTCCACAATACCTGTTTTCTTCCGTAGGCTAGGGTTCCGTAGCTGGCAGTGATTGCAACAGCCGCCAAAGCGATGCCCATTGCGTCATTGGTGTTCATATCGGTCAGCAGAAGAAATAACGGCACGGCAAAAACAGAGCCTCCCGCGCCGGTTAGCCCCAGTACCACGCCTATCAGAATGCCAATTGCAATTTCCACTTCAATTCTCCCTGGCTACTTTAAAGAGTCTCACTTGTTCCAGGGCATACGTGTCAACACAAATGCTATGCCGCAGTGATCAGTCAGGCCAGCGTAAGTTAAACCGGCACCCACAAAGGCTGCGATGAGAAAAAATCCAGGATGGAAAGCAAAACCTAAAGTAGTAGCGAGTAGAATAAGTAAGCCCGCAGTGATCCGTACCTGGCGTTCCAACGGAATTACTTTCTTGCCGGATGAATGTGTTTGCATGCCGTGTTGTTTGATTGCGTTTAAACCGCCATCCAAAATGACAAAATTGAAGTTGCCAGTGTGTTGTAATTTTTCAACGGCCATGTTTGCTCTGCGACCGCTTTGGCAGAGCAGATAAATAGGGGTGTCTTTGTCCAAGCCCTTGCGTTTTAGCTCGGCTTCAAGCCCTTCTGTTGTTAGCTCCTGAACAGGTAAGTGCACACAGTCGTGTAAGCATTCACCTGAAAACTCAGCTGCAGTGCGTAAGTCCACCACAAATAATTCCTTGTTTTGTTGATAAAGGGTGGCGAATTCTTTGGCTCCGAGAAGTTGTGTGTTCATAAAATTTCACCTGATTAAGGGCGGTAAATGGATTTAAGTGTGCGGATAATAGCGACGGCTGCTGTTGCTGGGTTCTTTTAACAGAGCCGCAGCATCTTCTGCAAGGGCGGACATTTCGCTGAGATCATTCATAAATTTGCTCCCGATCGACACTATTGTATTATTAAATACTAAATTAGCAATATCTAATATATATTATCTTGGACTTAAGCGGGGTGGGAAGCAAACGAATTAGGCTTAAGGCTATCAACAGCGTTTCGAAATTTATGTTGTCCCGCGCACTAATTTTACGTGTCTTTCTGCTGCGATTAGTGCGAATTTCTGCAATTTTTTCCCTCCAAAAACTCCCTTGCGTGAACGCATGCTCGGTTATGAAATGGGCGCTATAAACGCGTATAATCTCGCGTTTTTAACCTTTGGGAACAGGATAATGAGCGTGAATATCGACAAGGTTCGTTGGGGAGTTTTAAGTACCGCAAATATTGCTGAACAATGGCTGATCCCCGCTATACACCAAGCTGAGAATGCAGAATTGGTCGCCGTTGCCTCAAGAGATAAACACAAAGCAGAAGATTTTGCCAAACGAAATGCAATTCCAGTCGCATACGGCAGCTATGAGGCCCTGCTGAACGATCCGAATATTGATGCAATTTACAATCCTATGCCGAATCACCTTCACGTTCCCTGGAGCATTCGTGCAATAGAGGCAGGAAAGCATGTTTTGTGTGAAAAGCCCTTGGGTATAGATTTGGCTGATGCCGAAAAACTTGTCCAAGTGGCTCAAAATTCCGACCGTGTTGTGATGGAAGCATTTATGTATCGCTTCCATCCTCAATGGCGAAAAATTAAAGAACTGATTGACTCTGGAGTGCTGGGGAAAATCAGGCATGTACAGTCAAGTTTTTGTTTTTTTAACCGCGATGCGAATAATGTGCGTAATATGCCCGGTATAGGCGGCGGTGGCTTATTGGATATTGGAAGTTACTGCATTTCCGTGTCTCGATTGGCTTTTGGGAAAGTACCCCGGCGTGTGTCAGGTTTACTGGACATTGATTCCGATTTCAAAGTCGATGTACATGCTAGCGCGATCCTGGATTTTGGCGATGGCATGGCAACTTTTAATTGTTCTATGCAAAGTAATTCAACCCAATTCGTTCACATTGTAGGTGACCATGGCAGAATTTTTGTCGACACACCTTTTCATAAACGTGAAGATAAACCTTGTGAGTTGGTGCTTTATCGAAATCAGGATAAAGAAACTATTGTGATAGGTCATCACAATCACTTTGTGTACGAGGTGGAAGCGTTTTCCAAAGCTATTCAGGAAGGTAAGCAAGCACCCACCCCATTATCTGATGCAATTGAGAACATGCGAGTGATTGATGCGGTGTTTAAATCCGCTGAGACTGGCAACTGGGTTGAAGTGTCTTCATAACTTGATGCTCAGGCATTAAAGGGCAAAAATATATCGGCATAAATATCTTTACTGTTTGCACCGGCTAAAAATATTTGTTTTTTGAGTTTTTGAACAAAGTTTGAACCTCCACAAAGATAAGTGATCATGCCTTTTGTCGAGGGATGTTTTTCTTTTACAAATTCATAGAAGTTATCTTCAATAATGCCGGGTTTTCCACCACTGGATTGCACAACGAAATCCACCTTTAAATTGGCGTTTTTCGACTCCAGTTCGCGTAGTTCTTCAACAAGATACAGGCCTTGCGCATGTTTTGCTCCGGCAATTAAGTGAATATTGCCCTTGTGTCCGGCATTTAATGCGTATTTTAAGATTCCGTAGAGCGGTGCTAAACCCGTACTCATCCCGGCGAGCAGCAGAGTTGCTTCCGGATTTTCTCCTGTATAAAAGCAATCACCGTTGGGGCCACTAATATCCAGGCTGTCGCCGGGTGCGCAATTGTGAAAGACCCAGGCGCTAAATAGCCCTTTATCTACCAGTTTGATGTGTAGTTCAATGAATCCGCTCTGGTCGGAAGCGCTGGCAATTGAATAGCAGCGTGCAATACGTTCATTTCTCCAAAGTGTAATGTATTGGCCTGGTATAAAATTAAAATCGGGAGCCCGCAGGCGCAGCAAGTAAACATTTTGATTGAGCAGACTAATCTTTTCGATTACAGCAGTGGTACGTTTAAAGCAGCTGGGATCGTTATGAACATTGATATTACTTTGTGGGACACAGGAGCAACTTAAAAAGTAGCCCTGTGCCTTTTGAGTAGATTTAATTCCAAGTTGGGAGGCGGCAGGTAAATCGGTGTCTTCATCTGCTATCAGCATGCAACTGTGACAAACTCCGCTCTTACAGCCGTGAGGAATATTGAAGCCGTGTCGCAATAGCCCATCAAGCACCGATTCGCCCTCTAGCAAATGTAAGGTTTGATCTTTATATTGAACGACTGACATTGCTATTTATTGAGTACGTCGTCTTTCACGCTCATTGCAATGCCGGCAATTTCATTAATATCCTCTTCCGCCACACCAAGTTCTTGAAGTGTGGCGACAAGATTTTCTGCAACAGCGGTAAAGTGCTCTTCCGTTAGCGACATATGTTTATGTGCCTCACGCATATCTTTGCCGGTGTATTTATTTGGGCCACCAAAAACCATGGTAAGAAAGGCTTTTTGTTTTGCAATTTGTGCGTCCATATCAACAGTATCAAAAAAGTGACTGATGCGATCGTCAGCCAACACTTTCCGATAAAATAAATCTACTGCAGCTTCTACGGCACCTGCGCCACCAATTTTTTCATAAATAGACATTGTGTTCTCCAATTACTTTTCCAGTTTACTTAACATAAAATTCACGGCTTCTCTGATTTCTGCTTCTGTGAGAGCCTCGTTACCACCTTTGGCAGGCATGAGTCCATAGCCATTCATTGCATGTTTGACAAGAGTGTCGATGCCTTGATTTGCACGTTCTTTCCACATGGCTTGGTTACCTAATATGGGTGCACCATTAATGCCTTGTGCATGACAAACCTTGCATGTCCCTTTAAAAATCTGCTCCCCCGCTGAAATTTCTACAACGACTTCTTCCTTGCTACAGCCAGAAAACAACATCAGCAGTCCGGGGAGCAGAATGAGTGAGCTCTTTTTCATCTGAATTCACACAGACTTTTAAAGTGGAACACGAATCACGACACCACCCATTACATCGCCAATTTTAAAATCGGTCTTTGGTGTGTCTTTGTGATTGTTATGACAGGAAACACAAGCTTCAGCGACGGCGACGTCGGGATAGACAGCCGTAAAGTAAGTGGTGTCTCCGAGTTTTTCTTCTCCATAAAAGTTTTCCCCGGGATTGGCGAAAATAAACTGTAAACCCGCTTTTTCCATTTCCGTTTGAGGCGCATTTTGTTTGTTAATAGGCCATTCGGATTGAAGTGAGTAGGTAAAGTCGTCTGTCATATCACGTACCGCTTCAGCTCCGGCCCGAAACATTTGCGCTGGGAGAGGCGCACCATTGTCCACGTCTTTCCAATGTTCGACTGGGAAAATAACATCAGCACCGTTTGGTCCAAGACGTTGAACAATTAGCTTTGTGTAGTTCGTTCTGTCGGCTTTCATAACTGAGAACAGTGAGTCTGTGTAAATTTTAGGTTCAATTCCCTTGGATTCTTCTTCTCCACAGCTTGCAAGAAAAAAAGCTAAGCCGGTGATGGCGGCAATATTTAAGTACTTTTTCATTAAGTTACTCCTCGTAATCATTTCTCTGTTTGATTTTGTTTTCGGTTTTACGCCGTTAGTTGCACCGGTAAGTCAATATTTATTTCCCCTATCTATTCTTCCCTTTTTAGCGCCCAATGGATTGAGGGGATTTCGACCGTTGGTTTGCCACTAAAATTATTCAAAATAAGCTTCTTGTCTGCGAGTGAATTAATAGCAAAACCCAGGCCATGACAATTCATGCAGACACTGCGTAACATTTTTTCATTTGGTCTTAAATTAAAATTCTGATTGTGATTAACGCGAACGATTTTTGTTTCACCTTTTCGTTCGGGCATTCTTGGCATGTGACAGGATGCGCAGCTTACCAGTTGCGAAGTGTCCTGATTTTTTTCGATTGCACTAAACCAGATCAAACCGTGAGGCGAGGATTTAAAAGCAGTGGAATGTTCGTCTGAGTGGCAAGTTAAACAGGCTTCCGTTGCTGCTTTCTGGCGATCAAAAAGGTGCGAATCATGGCATGCTGTGCAACTTTGGTGCTTTTGTTTAGCTTCGTCTAAAAACTCCAGATGCGACTCTGCTGGTGATATAGCTTGAAATTCAGTTTTCAATGCTGTGGCCATCCGCATTCCATGTTTGCCTTCTGTATAAGTTTTAAATTCGTAGTCGTGACAACCTGCACACTGTTGTTCGCCGGGCTTTTCTATCCAACTGTCTGGCGAGTGTTTATCTGAATGGCAATCCAGGCAATTGACTCCTGTATTGGCATGACTGCTTTCTGACCATTCATGAATGACTTTTTCATTAAGGTATTGTTTGTCTGCAATTGCATTCACCGAAGTTAATGCTGCTTGAGTTTCGTTTTTAGTAAGGTGAGCGGCATTGGGTACTGGAAGATTTGTGATTTCGTGAAGCCAGTCTTGATTCGCATTTTCAACCAGAAAACTTTCATAAAGGGCACGGTTGTCGTGAAAGTTGTGGCAGCCGGCACTCGCACAACTTTCAAAAGCTAAGTCTTTATGACTTTCTCTGTCTTCGCCAATATCGACGTGGCAGTGGTAACAGTAGTCATCGGGCAAAGTTACTCCCATTGCACGGGTCTGTTCGTGTTGATGTTCGGTGTGACAACTTATGCAATAGCGCGCGTCAATTATCTTAATTCGATCTACATTGCGAGGGTCAGTAAATTTCTTCTTGGGATGTGAGTCATGGGCAGCTTCGAGATCTTCGGCGTGACATTGCTCGCAAGCATCTTGCAATATATCCTTGCCGCCGAAAGGGTCGCTATGGCAATTCGTACAAGCCATTTCAATTTGATAATGACCGTAAGTTGCGTCGCCAATTAAGAACTGACTTTTATCTTCTGATACAAATAATTGCACAGAGAAATACCCTCCAAGAATTACAACAAAAAGTAACCACGTTACCCACAACCCGTATTTCTTTAACATCGGTTACTCTTAAAAATAATAAACTGTCAAAATATGTATACCGACAAGCACAGGTAGAGGCCACACAAGTAAGGTGTGAGCCCAAGTCCAAAAGCTTCTCAGCTTGTTTGCCGCTTTGGCGGGTAAAGCATGTCCAATTGACAAAACTGCGCCGGTGGCTGCACCCAGTAATAAAGTACATAC
>JBNKVX010000002.1:0-89905 GCA_050299435.1 Cellvibrionaceae bacterium
GTAATCTGCACCCAAACTCAATGAATCACCACCTTGTTCTTTGATATCAGAACTACCAAGCTGTGCTTTCAAGGCCCATTGATTCACTTTATATTGCGCTGATACAAGAAAGCCTGTTTCTGCTCCACTTCCGTCATCATATTCTTCGACTAATCCACCAAACGTGAGGTCGCCCACGGTGTATTGAACGACACCACGAAGGGCATCCGAACCTTCAACTTCCACATCCTGGTCCATCGCAATGGCGAGGTAGAGCGAGTTATCAAACATTGTGTGGCTAACGGAGGCTGAAATACCGTTGTCGATATTCGCATCCTCACTGGAAATGTAGGCGATGTAAACATTAACCGGCAGTGTTTCGGGAGAAACCCAAGCAACAACATTACTAGGGCGATTGTCATTGACCGTTATCATACTGCCAATATCGCCGCTTAAATCATTGAACAAATCGATCTTGTTTTGTGACTCTTTGAACGGCGAATCAAACTTACCGGCTTTGACCAAACCAAAGTTACCCTGCAAACCAACAAAAATATTACGTTGCCCAATAGTTTGGCCTTTGGAATCACCGTCATCAGGAGAAGTTTCAAATTCAAATTGGTATACTGCTTTCAGACCACTATCAAGATCTTCTGAACCTTTCACGCCAATACGCGAGGCATTACTTCTGAGTTCCGTATTTGCGTCACTGCCATCGTCACTTATCTGAAAGGAGACATTAGCCTTGCCGTAAAAATTAATATCAGCACGCGCTCCGATCGACATAAAAAAAATCGCAAGAGCAATCAAAACTCTTGGTAAATAAAATTTGCTCATAATGTTTGCCTCCATTTAGCAGCATCTTAAAAATTACTTGTTTTACGACAAATATTAAAAATTTATGTCAGTTTTATTTCTTGATGGAGACAATATAGGCCATATATGACAGTTATATGACAATGTGTTAATTGTGTGACTTCAGCGTGACATTTTTGTTAATTCTCAAACGACCACAACATAAGTAAAAACCCGGAAGTTACACGTCCGGGTTTTTATTGAGTATCAAGGTGGGAAATAGAAACTAGCGGTGTTTTTCGATTTGTTTTTCAATTTCGCTGGGAGAAATGTGGCGTACATCCATACCGTGAACCAAATAAATTACATGTTCTGCGATATTGCGCGCATGGTCGCCAATACGTTCCAACGAACGCAGAGCCCACATAATATTCATCACCCGCTTAATTGAACGCGGATCCTCCATCATGTAGGTGATCAACTCACGCAAGGATGAGCGATATTCAATATCAATATCCTTGTCATCTCGCACAACCTTTATGGCTGCGTAGACATCAAAGCGCGCAAAAGCATCCAATGCAATATTTACGAGTTTTCCAACCTGAGCACCTAAGTGACGTATCTCAACATAACCCCTGGGTGACTCACCATCATCGTTCAGAGCCAAAGCCATTTTGGCAATTTTTGCAGCTTCATCACCCATGCGCTCCAGGTCCCTAATCGCTTTTGTTACCATCAGGACCAAGCGTAAATCAGAGGCCGCAGGCTGACGCCGGGCGAGTATAGTTGTACATTCCTTATCGATTTCAATCTCACGCTTATCCACTTCCTTTTCGGTTTTGATGACTTTTTCGGCAAGTTCACCATCGGCAGTTTCTATTGCACGCGTCGCATCAGCCAGCTGGTCTTCAACCAAGCCGCCCATTTCCAACAATGCGGTACGCAGCTTTTCCAAGTCGGCGTTGTACTGCTGTGAAATATGTTGATCTAGATTCAAGTTATCCATGACACGTCCTTAAGTTAGCCAAATCGACCTGTGATGTAGGCTTCTGTCAACTCGTGATCCGGGTTGGTGAACACCTTCTGTGTTTCATTGACTTCTATGAGTTTCCCCATATGAAAATAAGCGGTGCGTTTGCTTACGCGCGCAGCTTGTTGCATCGAATGGGTTACGATACAAATAGTAAAATTCTCGCTGAGTTCTGCTATAAGCTCTTCGATTCGTGCAGTTGCAATCGGATCCAGGGCTGAACAGGGCTCATCCATCAGTATAACCTCTGGGCTGACGGCAATCGTGCGAGCAATACACAATCTCTGCTGTTGACCGCCACTCAGTCCGGTTCCCGGTTGATTAAGACGATCTTTCACCTCATCCCATAAGCCCGCTCGGCGCAAGCTGGTTTCCACGACTTCATCCAAGTCAACACGACGGGTCACAAGACCGTGAATTTTGGGACCATAAGCAACATTCTCATATATGGTCTTTGGAAAGGGGTTGGGCTTTTGAAATACCATACCCACTCTGGCACGCAAGGGAACCACGTCCAGTTTGGAGTCATAAATATCCATGCCATCCAGTTCAATCTTGCCTTCAACGCGACAAATATCAATGGTGTCATTCATGCGATTCAAACAGCGCAGGAAGGTTGATTTCCCACAACCAGAGGGACCGATCATGGCAATGACTTCATTCTTTCCGATATCCAGATTTACGTCGTAAACAGCTTGTTTATCTCCGTAAAAAACATTCGCTTCGCGCACAGCAAACTTTGGGTTTTCAACAAGACAGTCACCCACTGTTTCGCTCTTATTCTCGGCAGTTACCTTATCTAATTCCGCTTCATTCATATTGCTGCGTTCTTTTGTTTGCTCTACTTTCATTTCGACAGTGTCTGCTGCTTCCAGAATTGTCATTGTAATTCGCCTCGCATTATATGTTGGCTTACCAACGCCTCTCCAGTCGCTTACGTAAATAAATGGCCAATCCATTCATCAAGACAAGGAAGGCCAATAGCACCATGATGGCCGCCGAAGTGCGCTCTACAAACGCGCGTTCGGGGCTGTCTGCCCATAAATAAATTTGTACTGGCAGCACAGTTGCCGCATCGTTCCAACTGGATGGAATTTCCGCAATAAACGCAACCATGCCAATCATCAATAAGGGTGCAGTTTCACCGAGCGCCCGTGCCATACCAATTATTGCGCCGGTTAACATACCCGGCATGGCAAGGGGTAATACATGGTGCAAGATGGTTTGCATGCGCGACGCACCCATACCCAGGGCAGCTTCTCGTATGGACGGTGGAACAGAGGTTATGGCCGCTCGGCTACTGATAATAATTGTCGGCAAAGTCATCAGCGTCAGCACCATACCACCCACCAGCGGAACAGAGCGCGTCATACCAAATAAATTCAGAAATATCGCCAAACCCAAGAGACCAAAGATGACTGAGGGCACTGCTGCAAGATTATTGATATTCACCTCAATAAAATCGGTGAAACGATTTTTCTTAGCATATTCCTCAAGATAAACCGCTGCGGCGACGCCCACTGGAAAAGACAACAATAAAGTGACCATCAAAGTAAAAAATGTTCCCAGCATCGCGCCAAGTATGCCGGCTTGCTCAGGCTCGGAAGAATCACCCGAGGTAAAAAAATTCGTGTTAAACCGCGTTTCTATCTCACCTTTTTCCAATAAACTTTCAATCCAGGCCACCTGGTTTTCTTTGAGTCTGCCAATAAATGGTTCGGCGTCTCCCAGGCTTTTAACATAGGTGTCGAGGTCATCATCAGCGAGTAAAGTGAGGCTTTTTTCAGTGCCTAGAATATGCCAATTCTTGTCGAGCATATCTCGCAAATAATAGCTTGCACCAACCGAGATCAGCGAATACAACGCGCGTTTATCGCCGCGTGAAGTAACATCAGGAAAGCGTTCTCGCAATGAATTACGAATAACACCGGTATAATTTGCACTTGCAAGTTGCTGATTGCGCTGATTTAAAATCTCGGTAATATCCTGCCCAAATTCTGCTTCAATATTTTTTATTTCGTCAGAATAAAATTGCAAAGAAGGAAGAATTATTGCTTCGTCTTTAAGATCTTCTTTTAACTCTCTACCCCAGTGTTCTTTTTCGTAAGCGGTTTGCACTTGCTCGTACACTTCAAACACACGCGGATTCACATCCAGTGTATCTGAATCAAAAATAATATTCAGATTCACATAATTTTGTTGCAAGGCGCCAATGCCTGCCGAAAATATTTTTGTGAATAAAAGCAGCAATGCAAGCAGACCAATAACAATTGAAACTATTCCGTAGAGACGAAATCGCTTTTCTGCGCGGTAACGTTTTTTTAAACTCCGCTGAACTTGCTCAGCGGCTGAAAATTTATCTTTACTCATATTGTTCACGGTATTTCTTCACGACGTGCAAGGCAATGTAGTTGAGTGCAAGCGTAACGATAAAAAGCATTAATCCCAATGCGAAAGCGGCCAGGGTTTTCGGGCTATCAAATTCCTGGTCGCCGGTTAACAAAGTAACAATTTGCACTGTTACTGTGGTGACAGAATCCAAGGGGTTTGCGGTTAGGTTCGCTGCTAAGCCTGCTGCCATAACCACTATCATGGTTTCGCCAATTGCTCGTGAAACTGCCAGCAAAAAACCACCCACAATACCAGGCAGGGCAGCGGGAATCACAACTTGTTTTACCACTTCAGATTTGGTCGCTCCCAAGGCAAGCGCACCATCACGCAGTGATTGGGGAACAGCATTGATCACATCGTCAGAAAGTGACGATACAAAAGGAACGATCATAACGCCCATAATTAGACCAACAGCCAGCGCACTTTCCGAAGTGACATTCATGTATTCGCCCAAGCCAGCCGCCAGTGCCAAATCCCTGATCATGGGAGCGACTGTTAATGCTGCGAAGAAGCCATAAACAACAGTGGGAATCCCGGCCAATATTTCTAACAGTGGTTTAACAATATTGCGCACTCTTGCTGGTGCATAATCCGCTAGATAAATGGCGGACATAAGGCCGACGGGCACTGCAATTAACATAGAAATAAAAGCAATTAACAGCGTGCCTGCAAACAAGGGGATGGCACCGAAACTGCTGGAACCCATAACCTGATCCGCCCGCATGGCATTTTGCGGACTCCACTCCAAACCAAATAAAAATTCAGTGATAGGAACAGATTTAAAAAATTTAATAGATTCCAACAACACAGAAAGCACAATGCCCAGAGTCGTTAAAATCGCAATAAGTGAACATAACAACAAGGCTGCTTTAAACCAGTTCTCAACATATAAACGGGCTTTCATTTGTGGATTAATACGGAAATAACCCACAGCTCCTGCAACCAACATCAGCATGAAAATTACTGAAGTCAGGAGGTTTTGACTCATCTTGTTAAGGTGCTGAATTTCCTCTGCGGCCGCAGCCATATAGACTGGCGGTTCGCCAACATATTGGCTGTCAATCAACAGACGAATTTTATTGAGGGCCAAGCCAATCTCGGTGCTTCCCCCCGCACGGATTTCTTCCGGGAGATGCTGAACAACGATTGACTGAATGATGGCATCATCAAAGCCATACCATAAACCCAACAATATCAAGGCCGGGATGGCAGCCCAGAGCACTGTGATCATGCCGTAGTAAAAGGGCAGGGAGTTTAGATAACGCGTTCCCCCCACATTGCTCGCCTGCGCGAGAGACCGTCCTCGACCCAGCACGTAGGTCGCTGCAAGAACAATCCCCATAAAAACTAATAGCAATGTGCTACTCATAATAAATCCTAAAATACCGCTTTATTTTCCAGTGTTTTGTTTGTTATTCCTGGTTAATAACGAAACAAAAGCCCGGGCGCCTGCCGAGCTTTCAGATTCGATAGCAAAGGGCGCTTATTCTAACTGAAAACACGCCCGATCAGATATTAATCAGCGAAGATTAAAGCTCGGTTAAAATTTCAAGCTTTTTAACTCTTGCGGCAATTTTTTCACGCTGTTCTTCAGCGAGCGGAATCATACCCTTATCCGTCAGGTAACCTTCGTCCCCCCATGCGCGCTCACTGGTGAATTCAGCGAGATATTCTTTGATACCAGGAATCACACCAATATGCGCTTTTTTAACGTAGAAATATAAGGGGCGTGATACCGGGTAATCGCCGTCTGCAATCGAATCAAATGTGGGTTCATGACCGTCTACCAAGGTGGGTTGGACTTTATCTGAGTTTTGATCAAGGAAGCTGAATCCAAATATTCCTAGCGCGTCAGGGTCTGCACTCAATTTTTGAACAATCAGATTGTCGTTCTCGCCCGCTTCAACGAAGGCTCCGTCTTCTCGAAGAATATGACAAATTTCCTTGTAGCGGTTTTTGTCTGAATCTTTCAGAGCCTTGATCCATGGAAAGGCCTTACAACCCCCTTCCATTGCCAGCTCAACAAAAGCATCGCGAGTTCCTGAGCTTGGAGGAGGCCCTAAAACACGAATTTTGGTGTTAGGAAGCGATTTGTCTATATCAGACCAAGTGACATTGGGATTGTCGATTAAGGCTTTACTACCATCTGGATTCGGCACTTTCTTGGCTAAAGCAAGGAATATCTGCTTGCGGCTCAAAGTAAGCTGTTTTGCTTCTTTGGAATTCGCCAAAACAATTCCGTCGTAACCGATTAAAACTTCAATAATTTCAGTTACTCCATTGGCTTTACACTGATCAAATTCACTTTGTTTGATACGTCGAGAAGCATTTGAAATATCGGGTGTTGCCACCTCTGTGCCCTTACAGAATTCTTTAAACCCGCCACCCGTTCCAGTTGATTCTACTGTGGGGGTTTTGTAGCTTGTCGACTTGCCATAGCGCTCTGCCACGACTTTAGAAAAGGGAAATACGGTAGATGACCCAACGATGCTGATGGAATCTTTCGCTGCGTAGGCATTGCCGCACAGAAAAGAGGCTGTCGTCAGCGCCAGTAGAATGAATTGTTTCACATTGACCTCCAAATGTTATTGGTCGCCTTTCGGCTCTGCTAAGGCATCTTAAGTTTGCTTTGTGACAGAAATGTTACAGATTTAATAAAATTGTAATAATTTTCGTTTTGTCGAGAGATAAGGGCTTGAAATGGAATTGGTTTATAATGCCCCAAAATAATTACAACGATCTTTTTGATTCCATGAGCCCCGCTGCAAAATCACCCCTTTTTGCCCAATTTCTTTCAAAAGCGAGTGTCGCCCTGGCGCAAATCAATCGCGTTATTGGCATGATCACCAGCATTCTACTGGTTTTTATGGTGCTGGCACAAAGCGGTATTATTGTATTCAGAAGTGCATTCAGTCTCGGTAATTTAGCGGCCCAGGACACGGTACTCTACATGCATGCTGCCTTAATCATGGGCTGTCTCGCTTGGACATGGCAGCTAGAGGGCCACGTTCGTGTTGATGTCTTTTACTACCGGTTTTCAGCGCTTACCCGTAACTGGATCAATTGTCTGGGTAATCTGATTTTTCTCCTGCCCTTTGCGGCCTTTATTACCTTAAGTAGCTGGGATTATGCGCTGGACAGTTGGCATAACCGCGAAGCCTCTGGGGATGCAGGAGGCTTAGATCGAATTTATTGGCTGAAAACGCTGATCCCTTTAGCAGGTATTTTATTATTTATTCAAGGTGTCAGTGACACTCTGAACAAACTACTGCGAATCACCTACACGGAAGCAGAAGAGACACAAGGATGATTGAGTTTCTTCCCTTCCTGATGTTTATCCTTGCCTGCGCGGTATTGATGCTCGGCTACCCAGTAGCCTTCACCCTGGCTGGTTTGGCTTTGTTGTTTGCCGGAATTGGCGTTTTACTGGGTGTCTTTGATTCAGAGTTTCTAACGCTATACAGCAGTCGTGTGTACGGCGTGATCACTAATCGCACACTTATCGCTGTTCCGCTTTTCATATATATGGGCGTGATGCTGGAAAAGAGTCGCATCGCCGAGGAAATGCTGGAAAGCATGGCGCGAGCATTTGGTCGCGCACCTGCAGGTCTGGGAATCTCCGTGGTACTGGTAGGCACGTTGATGGCTGCCAGCACTGGCATTGTCGGCGCAACCGTGGTCACTATGGGGCTGATGTCTCTGCCAACAATGCTTAGAAAAAATTACGATCAGGGGCTCGCCGCTGGCACCATATGTGCGACGGGTACGCTAGGACAAATAATTCCACCATCCATTGCCCTGGTGCTATTGGGAGATATTCTTTCTTCCGCCTGGCAACAGGCGCAACTCAATCTTGGTATCTACAACGCCAAACCTGTCTCGGTCGGTGATTTATTTATGGGAGCTATCGGGCCTGGCCTGCTGCTGGTGTTGCTCTATATTTTGTATCTTTTATTCACAGGTTTAAGCCAGCCGGAAAAGGCGCCCGCTGTTAAAGAAGAGCAGGAAATCGCTTTTATTGACGTTTTGAAAAGTATCGCTCCACCCATCTTACTTATGGTGCTGGTTCTGGGATCAATAGTTAGCGGCCAAGCAACGCCCACTGAAGCCTCTGCCATTGGCGCTTTAGCCGCCTCCCTTCTCGCTCTTATCAAGAAACAATTAAACAAACAAAAATTGTTTGAGGTTTTACTCTCCAGCGCCAAAGTCACTGCCATGGTGTTCGCCATATTGCTCGGCGCATCGCTATTTTCACAAGTCTTCGTCGGCTTCGGCGGTGATACACTGATCGCCGATTTCTTTCACACGCTTCCAGGCGGCGCCTTTACCGCGATGCTTGTTGTAATGTTAGTTATTTTCCTGCTTGGCTTTATTCTGGATTTTATTGAAATTACCTTTGTCGTTGTGCCGCTCGTTGGGCCCGCACTCTTAATGATGGGCCTGGATCCAATTTGGCTCGGTATTATGATTGCAATTAACCTACAAACTTCATTTTTAACACCCCCTTTTGGGTTCGCATTATTTTATTTGCGCGGTGTCGCACCTTCAGAGGTTAGTACATCAGAAATTTACCGTGGCGTGGTACCCTTTATTGTGCTCCAATTGTTGGTGTTGTTGGCCTTAGCGCTGTGGCCGGAGCTAGCCACCTGGTTACCTCAAAGCTTACAAAAGTAGCCGCGTCACCCATTGTTTTATTTTCATTTTAAAAGGGAAATTTATGGCAAGTATTGATGAAGAACCCCTACCGGACGGTGAACTTGTACTTCAAACATTAGCGCTACCTAAAGACACAAATTCAAACGGTGATGTTTTTGGCGGTTGGTTAATGTCACAAATGGATCTGGCTGGCGCCATTGCCGCAAGAGAAATCGCCAAGGGTCGAGTCACCACAGTAGCGGTTGGCAACATGGCCTTTCTGAGACCTGTTCCTGTTGGCTCAACAGTCAGTTGTTATTGTAGTGTTACTGAAGTTGGGCGCTCATCCATTAAAACGGTTATTGAAGTATGGGTGAAACAATATGACAAACGTCTACAAGCAAAAGTTACCGAAGGCGAATTTGTTTACGTCGCAATTGATAATACGGGTCGTACCCGACCAGTCCCGAAAGATGACTGAAAATAAAAAGCCCGCTTAGTTCGGGCTTTCTTAACCTTTTATGCAATTTTCATTGCTTCGGGATCTGGCCCCAAGGGTTCAAACTCTTTAAACAAATCACTGGCTTCCATGGTTCGCCAAAGTTTTTCTAGCTTGGGAAAATTGGAAAATTCAATAACACCCAAGCTTTTTTCCTCGTGAAAATTACACGCAGTCACTATCGCAATACTAGCTTGATTAAGTTCATTGATCAGCGGTTTTTCACATGCGTGTTCCAATAAACCAAAAGCGGAAACAATTTGATTTCGAATTCGTGCTTCCCATTTTGCGAATCGGGTTTCCTGTGGGCGCATTTCCATTTCGTAATAGAGCTGCACCAATTTTTCTGCGGTAATTTGCGCGATGCTCATTGCGCAAATCAATTCCTGTTGTTTTTCATTTGATTGCTTGTAAAGCGTTTTTGCAGAGTCACACTTCAACTCAACATATTGAAGGATGTGGCTGGAATCCATTAACACAGTTCCATCGTCGCAAACAAAAGTTGGCGCTCTTACTAGCGGGTTAATGCTGTGGAATTTATCGAAATCCGCAAAAACTGAAATCGCTTCATGTTCAAAATTCAATTCTAGCCAACGCATACTTATTGCCACTCGCCGCACAAAGGGTGAGTCCAACATACCGATCAATTTCATACCTTTTCCTTTTTAAATTTCTTTCTGTGTGCACTCATACTGAGGCTTTGTTATATCAAACGTAATAGGCTAATATGACACTCTACGTTAATATTAAGCCAAATCATGCCTGCACATAAGATTGCTATCCTCAGTTACTCTGGCCAGGCTTTCTTTGAATTAGCCTGCGCCGTTGAATTGTTTGTTTTGAAGCGGCCTGAGATTCCAAACTGGTACCACACCGACCTCGTCACCTTCGAAGAAAGCAGTCAAACCTCAAATATCGGCATTGCGCTACAGGGCGCCCGCCAGATCGCAACATTTGCGCCCTACGACACAATCGTGATTTCCAGCTGGCCCACTACGGCAAACGATATACCTGAAGGACTCGCAAAGGCTTTGATACGCGCCCACAAGCAAGGCAAGCGCTTACTTACATTTTGTTCGGGATCCTTTTTGCTTGCTCGCTTGGGCATCTTGAATGGCCGATCTGCCACCACACATTGGCGCTACGCGGACGAGTTTATTCGTGTTTTCCCCCTAGTGAACTACGTCGGGAATGTGCTTTACATCTACGAAAATAATATTGGCACTTCAGCAGGCAGTGCTGCTGCGCTTGATCTAGGTCTGGCGGTGATTCGTGAGGATTTCAATTCAGATGCCGCTAACAAAGTTGCCAGGCGCATGGTTGTGGCTGCACACAGAAATGGCGGGCAGGCACAGTTTGTCGAAACGCCATTGCGCAAACGCCCTGATTTACTTGGAGAAACACTGGACTGGGCCTTAAAAAATCTCGATAAACTTCAAAGTGTCGAAGAACTGGCCCAACGTGCCTGTATGTCGCGACGAACTTTTGATAGGAAATTCAGGGCCAGTATGAATCTGAGCCCACAAATGTGGATTGTTAATCGACGTATAGAACTAGCACGTCAACTTTTGGAAAAAAGCGATCAGCATATAGAAGCAGTTGCTGAAATTACCGGTTTCGATACACCGGAAACTCTGAGACATCATTTTAGAAAGCAACTTGGCCTAAGCCCTTCACAATATCGCAACAATTTCCGCGCTGTTTAAATTCTTATTTCGCAAAGGGTGTAATTATCAAATATGTGATTATGGTCACGTAGCCACTCTGTTTCATAGCTTTTCATGACTTTTCAAAATTAGATATCTATCCTGCCGAAACAGTGTGGGTAGCAAAATAGAATGACAGATCTTTGATGTATCAGAAACTTTTTATTTGAACAAAATTTAAAAATATTCATGGCCTTTTCTTGAAAAGTTGTTACGAAAAGCTCCCTCCTTATTTTGTTTCTTGTGCTTTCAGAAAATTTTAAAATTAAGTTTAGGGGGATGACGATGTCACCACGAAGAGTAAGCAATTATGTTGCAGCGTTTATCATACTGAGTATCGCTGCTCTCAGCGCCACCGCAGCAGAAGTCGATTTTGTAGCAGTCCGGGGTTATGCTAATAATCAAAATTTTCAACAAGCGGAACTGGCAATTAATGATAACGACGCGCGTATTACTGACAATGATGCGCGAATTGCAATGTTGGAGACACTGGTAGCTGAACTTGCTGCTACAAATCAGGCACTGCAAGATCAGGTGAATACCCTGTCTACCGGCATCGTGCCTAATCTCGGCGATTATGTTTCTGTCGGGACTGACGAGAACGGCTACACCGCCGTATTTTTTGACGAAACCAATGTGTATGTAAGAAGTGGCTCCAAAACGCTTTATACCTCCAATGGATTGGGGAATTTGATTTTGGGTTACAACACCACCTGGAAGGATCCCAATAATGACTCTTATTACACTCGCGAACCGCATTGTTCACATGGCTACCTGGAATTTCTGTTATTGGATATTGAAATGAATCAGGAAAATTGTGAGTCCCGTGGCTATGTTTGGTCAGATGTGCACAAAAGTGGCTCACACAACCTGGTTGTGGGCGAAGGCCACAACTACTCAGGCAGCAGAAACATTGTGAGTGGACTGAATAATGCTGTTGCCGGGGATAACGCGATAGTAACTGGTGGCAGAAGCTTATCCGGTTCCAGCGGTGCTATCGTTGCAGGCTGGGACTCAGAAGTTACCGCAGCCGGATTTATTGGCTCCGGAAGCAATAACAAAATACATGGTATGAATGGCGCAATAGTTGGATCAGATTATTCAACAGTTTCCGCTCATGGTGGTGCTGTCTTTGGCGGAAATAGCATCGTGGTAAGGGGAGATGGTGGAACCGCTTTAGGTGGTGATGAGAATGTCGTTTATGGTGACGATTCTACTGTTGTTGGAGGTTATCAGAGAAGGTCACGAGATCAATACAATATTGTTGTGGGTAATATTGTAGAAGATCAGTAAATAAAACCCGAATCAAACCTAAGAGGAAAGCGTTGTTGATTAACAACGCTTTTTTTATTTCACATTTGTTAACTTGTCAGTGCGCACTCAGATGTTTATGATTTTTCAACATTCTCAGCGGGTGTGCTGCTATGCTGCGCGTACTGACCTATTTTTCTATACTGTTCTTTTTGTCATCTTGCGGTGACTCGTCTACAGATATTGCACTTGGCACATTGGAACGAGATCGTATTGTTCATAAAGCCACAGCAAACGAAGTCATTGTTTCTGCTCCCGCGACGGAAGGCTCTCAAGTCAAAGCAGGCGACTTACTTGTTCAATTGGATACGCAAAGACAGGAAGCCAAGCTGGCTCTAGCTCAAGCTGAAGTATCTCGAGCTCAAGCTTCACTGGAACAACTGCGAAATGGCGCAAGAAAAGAGGATGTGGATGCTGCTCGAGCGCGCGTTCATGGCGCACAAGCGAATTTAGATTTGGCAGAAAAAAACTATCTAAGAAGTAAGCAGTTGTTTGAGCAGAAATTGAGTAATCAAGCTGATCTCGACAGAGCGCTTGGCGAACGTGAAGCTGCTGAAGCCTCAGCAGAAGAAGCCACTAAAGCGCTTTTGAGTTTAACCAATGGAACACGAAAGGAAGAGCTAGAACAAGGGGAAGCTGCCTTGGCAGCCGCGAATGCTCAACTTTCATTGGAACAATACAACTTGAATGAATTGAGTATTCGCGCGACACGCGATGGCTATCTTGATCGCCTTCCGTGGAATGAAGGTGAGCGGGTGCAGGCTGGTTCAACAGTCGCAGTTATGTTAGCCAACACGCAAGCATTTGCTCGCGTTTATGTACCGGAAATATGGCGGGTCAAAGTCGTCGTTGGCCAAGACTATGAAGTGAAAATTGATGGCCTGGATAAAACTATGACAGCAAAGCTGAGGTGGATTGCCAGTGAGGCATCTTTTACCCCTTACTATGCCTTAAATGAACGAGATCGTTCGCGCCTGGTTTACGTCGCAGAGTTTGATATTGAAGAGAGTGATGCTCTGCCCATCGGCTTACCCGTTGAAGTTATCCTAAGTGAATAAGAAGTGAGCGAGCTGGTAATACGCACTCAAAAACTCACCAAAAAATTTGGTGATTTCACGGCCGTTAATAATATTTCCCTCGCCGTTGAAAAGGCGAGCATTTATGGCTTTCTTGGTCCGAATGGCTGCGGCAAATCTACGACTATTCGCATGCTATGTGGGCTTCTGACACCCAATGGGGGTGAAGCTGAAGTTCTTGGTCTCGACGTTAAAAAACACGCAGAGTCCTTGCGCAGAAAAATTGGCTACATGACCCAGAAATTTTCACTTTATGGTGATCTTAGCGTAGAAGAAAATTTAAAATTTCTGGGGCGAATTTATCAGTTAGATAAGTTCACCTTAAAAGAACGTATAGCAGAATTATTGGATACTTATGCCTTAGAAGATATGCGCCACCGCTACGCAGATACCATGAGTGGTGGTCAGAAACAGCGATTAGCGCTAGCCGCTGCAACCTTACATAAACCACAATTATTATTTCTGGATGAACCCACCTCCGCTGTTGACCCTGAAAATCGCCGCGATTTCTGGGAAAAACTATTTGATCTCTGCGACACGGGTACAAGTATTCTGGTTTCAACTCACTACATGGACGAAGCAGAACGCTGTCATAAACTTGCGATTCTCGAAAGCGGTGAACTACGGGGTGAAGGTTCTCCAAAAAAATTAATGGATGAAATGGGGGCGCAAGTAATCGAAGTCAGTGGGCCTCACCTAAGGCAAATTAAGCACGATCTTCTGAAACTTGAAAAAGTTCGCTCTGCTGCACAGCAGGGAATTCGTTTACGCGTTTTGGTTGACGACAGTGTTAAGGATGCGCTTTCTTATTTGGCTTCAGCTTTACCAAACGAAATTCATTTAAACAGCGCCAATCCCAGCCTTGAAGACGTGTTTGTATTGCTAACCGGTGAGGGGAGAAAACTCACAGAGGAAAATTCATCATGAATTTTCTCCATCGCATGTTAGCCATAATGCATAAAGAGGTGTTGCAGCTTAAACGCGATCGTCTGACCTTTGGCATGATTGTGATGATCCCACTGATTCAACTTCTCTTGTTTGGTTACGCAATTAATACCAATGTGCGCAACATACCTGTTGGCGTAGTCGATATGAGTGCAAGCGCAGGCGGCCGAATTATCCTGGAAACGATTAAAGCAACACAAGTAGTGAACGTACGTGCTTTCTATCAAACACCCAAGGAAGCTGAGCAGGCGATCATTCGTGGAGAAGTACGTGCCGTACTCGTATTACCGAATGATTTACCTAAACGTTTGGTAAACAACGAAACTATTGGTCAATGGTTAGTTGATGGGTCTGACACCATGGTAAGTGGCGCGATCTTACAATTACAACACATGCCTCTAAGCCAGGTTTTGATTGATCCCATGTTGGACTACGGCGTGCAAAGACCTACCTTTGATATTGCCTTGTTTTTCAACCCCGAACGACGCTCAGCCGTAAATATTGTACCTGGTCTCACCGGTGTAATACTCACAATGACGATGATATTGTTTACCTCTGCAGCCATAGTGCGTGAGCGCGAGCGTGGCAATTTGGAATTATTGATTACCACTCCTATAAAACCTATTGAACTAATGATAGGTAAAATATTGCCTTATATTTTTGTTGGCTTTATTCAGGTAAGTATTGTGTTGGGATTGGGACACCTCGTTTTTTCAGTGCCCATAATTGGAAACCTTGTGGATATTTTTGTAGTGACTCTATTGTTTATTTCTGCAAGCCTCACGCTCGGACTCATTATTTCAACGGTGGCAAAAACGCAATTGCAAGCCATGCAAATGACGGTGTTTGTATTACTTCCATCCATTCTTTTGAGTGGTTTTATGTTTCCTTACGAGGCCATGCCAAAAATTGCACAATACATAGCAGAGATATTACCTGCCACGCATTTTATGCGTTTAATTCGCTCTGTAGTCCTTAAAGGCGCAGAATTTCAATCTCTCGTTTTTGATTGCCTTTGGCTTACGGGTTTCACAGTAATTGGTTTAGCTATTGCTTCTTTGCGATTCTCCAAAAAGCTGGATTAACGCAAATTAAAATAGGCTTCTTCACTGATTTTCATATAGTTGCGTGTACTACCCAAAAAGCTTTTATAGTTTTCATAGACTTTGGCAAAAAATGGGTCTTTTTCAGCTTGCTCCTGATAAATTTCTTCAGCATAGGTTCTCAGTGCTGCCAGCACATCATCGGGAAACGGTCTTACATCTACATTGTGTTTATTTATTAATTCATCAAGCGCACGGCTATTGTTCGCAGTGTATTCATCTAACATATCCTGATTTATTGCGCGCGTAGCCACTTCAATGATTTTTTGAAGGTCTGCAGGCAGCGCTTCAAATTTTTCCTTGTTCGCCGTGAATTCAAGACCTGGGCCCGGCTCATGCCAGCCTGGATAATAGTAATAATCTGCAATTTGATGGAAACCGAAGGCAAGGTCGTTATAGGGGCCAACCCATTCTGTTGCATCGATAACGCCCGTTTGCAGAGAAGTATAAAGTTCACCGCCAGGTATGTTTTGTGCGATCCCTCCGGCACGTGAAAATACTTCTCCACCTAAACCCGGAATTCGCATGGTTAAGCCTTTAATGTCTTCAATCGATTTTATTTCACGATTGAACCAACCTCCCATTTGTACACCGGTATTACCGCCGGCAAAGGGAATCAAATTGAAAGGTGCATACGCTTCTCGCCACAGAGTGAGGCCATCGCCATAATGTAACCAAGCGTTATATTCCTGGGCGTTCATTCCGAAAGGCACAGAGGTAAAAAAGACGGATGCAGGGATTTTGCCTTTCCAGTAGTAGGCGCCGCTGTGTCCCATTTCAACACTGCCCGAAGAAACCGCGTCAAATACTTCCAGGGGGCCAACAATTTCGCGTGCGCCATACACATGGATAAGCATACGCCCACCGCTCATTTCCTTTACTAGCTTTGCGAAATTTTCAGGGGCCAAACCCAGGCCGGGAAAATTTTTAGGCCAGGAGGTAACCAATTTCCATTCGTATTCTGCTTTGTTCTCCTGGGTAGATGAATCAACAATAGCGCTATGTTTGTTTTCCGAAGTTTTTAATACCAGCAAAGAAAATAAGACAACACAAGCCAACAACAAAAATACTATCGCAAGAGGCATCCACCAAGGAGAGTATCGCGCATTCATAATTTTCTCACTGATTTTTCAAAAAAATATTTACTATTATTATGCAAGCCGTTCCAATTTTGCATATTGCATGGCAAGTTTTTTCAGACCTTCATTGTCAAAATTTACTGTAACAAAGGCTTTTGGACCTTGTCCTTCAAATTCCAGAATAATACCTTCACCAAACTTGTGGTGCAAAACCCGATTTCCTAGCCTAAAACCGCTGTACTCATCTTCATCTTGTTTAAATGTATTTCTGCCGCCTAGTGAAATTGGCCGGCTGATTGTGGACTTGATTCGCACTTCCTGAATACATTCAGGTGGAATTTCTCGAATAAAACGAGAGAGTGCATTAAAGTTTTCTGTTCCATGCATGCGACGACACTCTGCATGGCTGATAATTAATTTCTCCATCGCGCGTGTTATACCAACATAGCAGAGTCGACGTTCTTCTTCGATGCCACTGGCTTCATCTAAAGACATTCGATGCGGAAATAAGCCTTCTTCCAAACCTGATAAAAATACCAAGGGAAACTCCAGCCCTTTAGCACTGTGCAAGGTCATCATCTGCACAGCGTCTTCATACTCATCTGCCTGGCGTTCACCAGCATCCAGAGCTGCGCTATCAAGAAATTCCTGGAGTGGCGAAAGCGCTTCATTTTCTACTTCAAAAACCTGACAAGCATTTACAAGTTCTTCCAGGTTTTCTACTCTGGCTTGGCCTCGCTCTCCTTTCTCATTTTTATGGTATTCCAACAGGCCGGATTGTTTGATCACATGGTCAACTTGCTCATCTAAATTAAGGTTCTTAATAGCCTCTTCCAAGCTCGCAATTAAGCTAACGAAACTTAAAAGTGCATTATTAGCTCGTGCACTGAAAACTGTATTCTTTATTGCGCCTTGCAAGGCCTCCCACAAAGATAAACGCTGCTCACGTGCAAGTACACGAATGGTATCGACAGTTTTGCTGCCGATTCCCCGCGTAGGTGTATTAATAATTCGTTCGAAAGCTGCGTCATCATTACGATTTAAGATAAGTCGTAAATAGGCTAAGGCGTTTTTGATTTCCAAGCGCTCATAAAATCGTTGTCCACCATAAATGCGATAGGGCATACCTTCACGAATAAACGCTTCTTCCAATACTCGGGACTGCGCATTGGAGCGATAAAGAATTGCCACGTCAACATAGTTTCCGCCCTTTTCCTGCCAGGATTTAATTCTTTCAACGATATAACGTGCCTCATCTTGTTCGTTGAATGCTGAATAAAGATCGATTGCCTCTCCTTCCAATCCAGATGTCCACAAATTTTTACCTAATCTGGAATGATTATTGGCTATGACGCTGTTTGCGGCTTTTAATATATTGCCTGTCGATCGATAGTTTTGTTCAAGACGTGTAATTTGCACATCGGAAAATTCGTCTTCAAATTGTTGGATATTTTCAATACGTGCGCCGCGCCAACCATAAATACTTTGATCATCGTCACCTACTGCTGTGACTTTTGCAGTGCTACCCGCGAGCACTCTCAACCAGGCATATTGCACTGCATTGGTATCCTGAAATTCGTCAACCAAAATAAATTTAAAGCGCTGTTGATAGTGCGCAAGTAAATCTGGCTTTTTGAGCCACAACTCATGCGAACGTAAAAGTAATTCAGCAAAGTCAACCAAACCACCACGCTCACAAGCTTCTTCATATGCACTGTATATGAGTTTCATGGTTTGCATAAAGGGATCGCGACTATCAGGCACATACTTCGCTCGCAACCCTTCATCTTTTTGACCATTAATAAACCATTGGGCTTGACGATAGGGCCAACGGCCTTCATCCATATTCAATTCCGCATAAACACGCTTGACCACTCTCAGTTGATCATCGCTATCAAGTATTTGAAAATTTTGCGGCAGGCCAGCTTCTTGCCAATGGGCCTTCAATAGACGATGGGCGATACCGTGGAAAGTACCCACCCACATGGCACGCATGGCTTGGTATCCAAAGCTATCTCCCAAAAGGCCATCAAGTCTTTCACGCATTTCTCTCGCGGCCTTGTTGGTAAAGGTCACAGCTAAAATCTGGTGGGGGCTGAGGTTTTCTACGCGAATTAACCAAGCAATACGATGCACCAGTACACGCGTCTTGCCACTGCCGGCACCGGCGAGAACTAGTTGGTTTTCTGCTCTGGCGCTGACAGCTTGTTTTTGCGCTAGATTGAGGTCGTTGAGAAGGGTTTCTGCATCCATGGGCGTATTGTAACGCCTAATGCAGTATGGTTTCTTCCGCGGGTAAACTAATTACTGTTTTATTTGAGGCCGCTTTTTGTTGTTTGACTTGTTCACCAATGTTTAGGCGTATACCAAGTGCGCGCGCTTCTTCTTTCCCACTGTCATCTTTCAGGTAAACATTAAAAAGTATATAGGCTCGACCCGCCTCTCCACTTCGAACCGTAAGTGGCAAGCCTAATTCGGTATTCTCGCCATCGAGGTCATAGCTTTGCTCATTGAGCTGATTTGAAAGTTCCACATCGCCATCCAACTTAGTGACGATGCGTAAAGTTCCAGATTTTTTAGGTAGTGAAAACTTCAGGTTTAATTGTGTTTCACTAAAAGGTTCAAGTTGGTAGGACGCTGGGCTCAGGAGTGCTACCGACGCGCCTGGTTTCGCGTGTAAACCTATGGAAAAAAACAGAAGTCCAAAGAACAAAAAATTTCGAGAAATTGTGTTCATGATGAGTATCTGCCTTTAATTAATTCTGAGTGTTGCACAGTAGTTGCCGCCGCTGAGATCGTCGTCATCTATATTTGGATCTTCATAATATTCGAGAATGTGCACACCGCTCGATGTGGGCGGAAAATTTACGGAGACTGTAGAACTAGTAGAAAGATCCAAAGTTTGAATATACCGTCCACGCCGATGTAGATCGACAAATGCGTCAGCACTGCGGCCCGTTACTGTTAAAGTCACACTTCTTTGAGTTGTGTCTGGAAGATCAATAAGAATAAACCGTCGGTTTGCCAGCTTGTTCCATTCTCCATTCACATTGTTAGTACAAACCTGAATATTTGAGTTAAGACCCGGGTCCAAATAAAGTGGCAGTGCATCAAGATTGCTACCATCATTCGTTTCAGCAGTAGCAAATTCATCAACACCAAATATTTGGTGATCCGCGAGCAAACTTAAATAAGCATTTTGTTGATCTAAACTTAAAAATGGCAATAAGGCTTCGTTAAATACATGCAGTCCTATCATGGCTTCGCTTTGTGTAAATGTATTGCTAACCAAGGCCTGGTAGATTGGAATAAATCCAGCGCTGATATCATCACCCGCTTCTGAAGTATCATCATAAATATCAAATAATAAATTGTGTACTGAGCCTTCACTAAACCAGCCACGTCCCGGTGTTTCTACAAGCTCAAGGGCAATGGCAAATCCAAGGTCCTGATTTGCCCCACCCGAATCCCGATAAAACTCTGTGTTTGAAGCCATACCCGAAAATGCATTTCCCCATCCTTCACTAAACGCAACACGAATATCAAGATTTTCGTCAATTCGATGGTTACCGCCTATGCTCTCTGTGCGAGAAAGTTGATGCTCAATAAGATGTGCGAATTCGTGTTGAATTACAGTTCTGTCGTATTCATCAGTGTCGTTGTCTGCCAATCCCAAAAGATAGATATTGCCATCACTGGGATCAAAATAAGAGGTCCCAATATCACCATCTTCAGTATCACCATCTACCGGTCTATTCTCAACACTCCAGCGTATTTGTGCCGCCTGCAGTTGAATAAAGGGATCTGCAGTTTCTAAAAGACTGAGTGCATCGTAAATCGCATCCAGGATGGCAAAGGGACCTGCTACTCGAGGTTCATTGTATTCATCATCTACCCAGCCGGAAGGAGCATTGAGATTGCGCACAGAATTGCTGCTCCCACTATTGCTCAGGCTACCTACCATTGCATATACCGCATTATTTTGCGTATTGTCGGCCACTCGGATATTCCAGGATGCCAGGCCATCGCGATCTAATTCAGCAATTACCCGCACCTGAACGGGAGTATCGGCCGGAGAACCAAGTTCATAGCGCCCCTGCTCATCTGTCACGGTGTCTCTAAGCAATTGACCAGAATCATCCAGCAACTGCACAGTTACGCCTCGAGAAGCTCGTGGCTCAACACCTAAATAATTCAGGGAACTGTTGCTTGTTCGATGGGGTATGTAATCAAAAGTCACTTGACCAGAAATAAAAACATCCTGATCCGGATTTGTCGGGTTTTGGTCAATTGGAGGGGTATTGGGAGGCTCAGAGTCATCACTGTTGGAACATGCATGCAAAACCACACTAGCCAAAAGTATGAAAACCTTGATAAATAAATACAATCTGTGGCGATTATTGCTTTTATTTTTTACGAGCATAAACGAAAAACTCTTTGTTACCGTCGCCACCTTTTATTGGGCTATCAAAGTAGTCTAGCACTGTGAAGCCCAAATCTCGAAGCTCCTCGCGAATTTCTCTCTCGAGCACCACATATAATGCGGCGTTTTTCACAATACCACCCTTACCAATACCGGCCTGTCCTACTTCAAACTGCGGCTTAACTAAACTTATTAAATAGAAAGGACGCTGAATAAGTGCACAAAGTTCGGGATAAATGAGTTTTTGCGATATAAAGGATAAATCCATCACCACGCAATCGATTGTATGGGAAATGCTTTTCAATTCTTTATGCTGTGATAAGGACCGCGCATTTAGACCTTCAAAGCATATTAAATTCGCGTTTCCTTTCAATGAGTTATGAAGTTGATCATGGCCGACATCGACACCAACGACTTGTTTGGCCCCATTCTGTAATAGACAATCACTAAATCCCCCCGTGGACTGACCAACATCAAGAGCAGTCAGACCTGAGACTTCTAAACCCGTGTGCGTCAGCGCGCCTTCTAATTTAAGTCCAGCACGTGAGACAAATTTTTGCAAAGTATTTTCACGAATTCGAATATTTGCAGTTTGTAAAAACTTTGCAGAACTTTTATTAACAACTTTCCATACGCCCGCTTCACAAACTTCAACTAATTCTTGTTGAATCAGTTTTTGAGCGAGTGTGCGCGTAGAAACGAGCTGCAAATCAACTAACAATGAATCCAGGCGCTGCATTAATTTTATTTTTATCAGTAAGAAAAAAAGAGGGCCTGCTAGCCCTCTTTATTAAACCACTTCATTCAAAAATCAAATGTATTGATTAATGAAAATTTCATACAACTCTTGCTGTCCACTAGTAACAGGTGGCTCGCCATTACTGTCTCCAATTTCCGCAAGTTGCTCGAGCGTTAACTCACCCTTTTCAAACTTGGCTCCGTTACCGGAATCGAACGTTGAATAACGCTCTTTACGCATTTTTTCAATCGGTGATTTTTGCATTATATTGTCGGCAATCACAAGCGCGCGCGCAAAAGTATCCATTCCACCAATATGGCCATAGAACAGATCAACCAAATCAGTAGAATTACGACGGATTTTTGCATCAAAGTTTACGCCACCACCCTGGAAACCGCCCGCACGCAAAATGACTAACATCATTTCAACTGTTTCGTTCAAATTATAAGGGAACTGATCTGTATCCCAGGAATTTTGGTAGTCGCCTCGGTTAGCGTCAATACTTCCCAACATTCCCGCATCTGCGGCTACTTGTAGTTCGTGATCCATTGAATGTTGAGCTAAGGTTGCATGGTTAGTTTCGATATTTAATTTGAAATCTTTATCCAAGCCGTGTTCTCTCAAAAAGCCAATGACTGTTTCGCTGTCAACATCATATTGATGCTTGGATGGCTCCATGGGTTTAGGCTCAATAAAGAATGTTCCTTTAAAGCCCTGCGCACGCGCATAATCGCGAGCCATAGTCAGGAAGCGTGCCATGTGTTCTTTTTCGCGCTTCATGTCTGTATTTAACAGACTGATATAGCCTTCACGCCCGCCCCAGAACACGTAGTTTTCACCATCCAGTGCGATGGTTGCATCCAGTGCGCCTTTTAATTGTGCGCCAGCCCAAGCCACGACATTAAAATCCGGATTGGTAGATGCACCATTCATAAAGCGAACATTTGTAAAGAGATTGGACGTACCCCATAGCAATTTCACACCAGATGCGGTTTGTTTCTCTTTTGCATAATCCACAATGGCTGATAAACGCTTGCTAAACTCAGCTCGATCGGCACCCATCTCTTCAACCAAATCAACATCATGGAAACAATAGTAAGGGGTTCCGAGTTTTGTGAAAAACTCAAAAGCCGCATCCATCTTGAATTTCGCACGTGTTATTGCATCAGGACCTTCAAACCAGGGATGTCGACGTGTACCTGGCCCAAAGGGGTCGCCACTACTATCACCGAAAGTATGCCAATAACAGGTAGCAAACTTAAACCAGTCTTTCATTTTACGTCCGGCAACGACTTTGTTTTCGTCATACCACTTAAACGACAGAGGGTTATCAGACTCTGGTCCTTCGTAGGCTATTTTTCCAATATCTGGAAAATATTCTTTATCGCCGATTAATACACTCATAACTTTTACCTATTTTTTCCAATTATTTATTTGTAAATGCGCGTACTCCAAAACTTCCGCTAAAGCTCTCTCCTGCGGTAAGTACGCTTAAACCATCTTTACTTTGAAATGCGTTAATATTGCAGCTCATTGGTTCAATGGCGATGGATTTTCTATCAGGCGAGGTGTAGACCTGAATAAAACCAAAATTCTTATCTTGCCAAACTTCAATACCGAAATTCAGTTTCGACGACCACAATTTGACAGAAACTTCTTCGAGTGCGCCCATAGCTGGAACAAAACAAGTATCCAACTCAGTTTTTTCAATTTTTTTCCAAGCGTTAAATTTTGTATAGGGTTCATTTACACCCGTTGGAATCATGCGCTCATCAATCAGTACTTGTTCACATGGAGGGAATAACATTTCCAGTTCATCGATCGTTTCGCCCACAGTAAAATAAGGGTGCCAACCTACGCCCACAGGCATACTGCCAGTACCTTTATTGATTACCGTGAAAGTCACTTTCAGCTCAGCTGAACTTTCAAATATATATTCAACCAGGATATCGGCTGGAAAGGGATAGTATTCTCTGGAACCGTCGTAACTATAACGAGTTAGCAAACTCGGCGTATTTGAATTTGCGCCTATAACTTCTGCTAAGGGGATATAGTCTTTCAGAAACCCGTGTAAATTATTTTGACTCCATTTTTCATTTATAGGAAATTGATAATCCTTTCCTTCAAAACTGTATTTTCCGTCACGCAAGCGATTGGGAAACGGAAATAAATTGGTACAACGAAATGGCGCATTACTTTTTATGTCATCCAATTTATCAAAACTGGGCAGTATATTCAGCGCTTGATTTTCTGTATTTAAAACTAATGCGTTCAGAAAACCGCCGCCCTGTTTATAAAAAGATAATTCAGCTTTTTGGTCGGCCGATTGCAGCGCGATAGCAGTGTCGAGATGTTTAATCATAATATTGTTGGAAAAACTAATTATTGGGGTAGTGCTTCAACCCACTCATTGTAAGCGTCTTGATATACATTGACTTGATTAGCATCAGGTTCTATCAATCCCGTTTGTGACAGACCGTTGAAAGCCTCTTCGGCGGACGCATAATACCCGTATCCCAATGCGGCTGCACGTGCTGCGCCTTCTGCACCGTCAGTTTCGTACAACTCCACAGCAGCGCCGGTGGTATTGGCAAACGCGGAACTAAACACCTCACTTAAAAACATATTACCGCTCGCAACACGCACAACTTCGCAGGAGCCACCTAGGCTTTTTAATACATCAAAACCTTGATTTAAGGCGAACACGATACCTTCCTGTGCTGCGCGCACAATATGACCCAAGCCGTGCCGATTGAAATCAATTCCGGCAAAATGGCCACCCAAATTACGGTTTTGATAAATGCGCTCAGCGCCATTTCCAAAAGGATAAATTTTCAAACCGTCACTGCTGACCGGGACTTTCTCAGCCAAGGCATTGAGCTGCGGATAACTCGGCTCACCGCCACTTTCGCTTAATGTCTGACGCAGCCAACTGTATAAACGACCGGTGCCGTTTACACACACTAATACCCCATTGCGTGGCTTTTCCTCAGTTGCAGTGACATGCAAAAACGTATTAACACGTGATTGCCTGTCTGCAGCAGCTTGATCTGTTACACCATAAATCACACCCGAGGTACCTGCTGTAGCGGCGACTTCTCCTGGCTCCAGAACGTTGAGGCTAAAGGCATTGTTGGGCTGATCACCGCCGCGATAACAAACTTTGGTGCCGGCCTTGATACCTAACTCAGCTGCGGCCTCCGCACTGACTTCGCCCTGCACCCCGATACTCGGCACTAAATCAGGTAGCAGTCCAGCGTCGATACCCCAGTGCTCCAGCAGGTGTTTAGCAATTTTTTGCTCTTTAAAGTCCCAAAAGGTCCCTTCCGACAAGCCCGAAGCAGTTGAAGTCACTTCACCTGTGAGTTTCATTGCAATGAAATCACCCGGTAACATGGCTTTGTGACTTTTGGCAAAAAGTTCCGGCTCATTTTCCTGGACCCAGCGCAGTTTCGCTGCTGTAAAATTTCCCGGTGAATTAAGAAGATGCTCAAAACACCAATCAGAACCGAGTGCATCCAGGGCTTTTTCGCCAGTATTCACTGCGCGGCTATCACACCAGATGATGGAGGGGCGCAACACATTTTGCTTGGCATCCACCAAAACCAGGCCGTGCATCTGATAGGAAATACCAATCGCCTCAATCTTGCTCGCATCAATTTTGGCAAAAAGCTCTTTGCAGCCTTCTTTTATGCAATTCCACCACGTTTCAGGTTGCTGCTCAGCCCATCCGGCCTGAGGACTAAGAATGTCGAGTTCAGTTTTTGGATAATGTGTTGAGGCCACCGCTTTGCCGGTTTCACCTTCTAATACCGACACTTTCACTGATGAACTGCCTACATCCATGCCTAGAAAATACATATATGGAACTCTCTGGAGATGTTAATTTTGTAATAGACAAAAAGGGGCGTGATTATGCCTTATTGTCAAAATGACAACAAGCTTGCGCTCGACCTTTGCTCACGCTGCTTATACAATCCACCACTCAGTTTTCTGGGGGCGACTCTACACTTCCCTACACCTAAACTGCAAGTCTATGAGGACTCTTGCTCAGTGGCCGCAAAATCAAAAACAAAAGATAAGCCGCGATACCAGGGAACCGGTGTTCCTTCAGATTGTGTGCGTTCCTTGTCCATCGATAACCTTGTCTTTGGTTTGTATCAAGGTGAGCTGTCTATTTTGTTGGTTAAGCACGCCGAGGGCAACTATCGAGGCGAGTGGGCACTGCCCGGTGGTTATATTCTGCAAAAAGAAAGTTTGCAGGATGCCGCAGTTAGATTGTTGCATGAGCTTACGGGTGTGACCGATCTTTACCTTGAACAACTGCGCACCTTTGGTCGTGTTGATCGTTTCCCTGGGGAGCGTGTGGTAACGGTTGCCTACTACGCTTTGGTCAGCGCTGACAAATACCGTTTGATATCGGGTTCTTCAACCTTGGGAACAAGCTGGTTTAGTGTCAATGAGATACCAGAATTGATCTATGATCACGACGAGATTATTGACTATGGAATCAAACATCTCAGGCACCAGGTTTGCCACCAACCCATCGGCTTTAATCTTCTTCCCGAAAAATTCACCTTATTACAGTTACAAGAGCTTTATGAAGCTATTTTAAATACGCAACTTGATAAACCCAATTTCCGTCGGAAAATTCTGAAAATGAATTTACTTAAGCCCTGTAATGAAAAGCAAACGGGGGTCGCACATCGAGCGGCTGCTTTATACCGTTTTGATTCAGACGCTTATGAACGCTTAAGTAACGCCGGTTTTTCATTTGTTGTATAACGATAAGAGATCAGTGATGAAATTATTTAAAAGTCTATTTCTGGTAAGTATTTTTGCCGTTGTAAGTATTGTGAGCTATGCCAAAGAAGCACGTTTCAATTGGGTCGAATACGAAGGTACGGATGAGGTTTATAAACAAAAGCTGAAAAAAGATCACTACTGGAACCCCGTGGTCGCTGGCTACTACCCAGACCCAAGTGTTGTTCGGGCTGGCAACGATTATTATCTAGTTAACTCCTCCTTTGCATTTTTCCCTGGCTTACCGATTTTTCACAGTACTGATTTAGTGAATTGGAAGCAGATAGGTAATGCGCTCAATCGCCGAAGCCAATTGAAGTTCGAAAATGGCCAAGGCATGTCGCGCGGCATTTTCGCTCCCACTATTCGTCACCATGACGGAACGTTTTACATCATCACAACCGATGTCGACGGAATCGGAAATTTTATCATTAGTGCAAAGAATCCAGCCGGGCCCTGGTCCGACCCGATTCAGTTACCAGAAGTTGGCGGCATCGACCCGGATTTATTTTTTGATGACGACGGCAAGGTTTATATCGCTCATAACGATGCGCCGGAAGGCACACCGCTTTATGAAGGGCATCGGGCAATCTGGTTGTGGGAGTTTGATTTAGCGAAGAAAAAAGTGGTGGAAGGCACTCGACGTTTGATAATTAACGGCGGTGTTGACTTGAGCAAAAAACCTATCTGGATTGAAGGGCCACACATTTACAAAGTAAATGGATGGTATTACCTGAGTTGCGCAGAGGGCGGCACTTCTCTCAATCACTCGCAAGTTGTCTTCCGTACAAAATCCTTAAACGAACCTTTTGTGCCTTCTAAAAATAATCCCATACTGACGCAACGTGACCTTGATCCCCAGCGTCAAAACCCGGTCACCAGTGTAGGTCATGTCGATTTCGTACAAACACCTCAAGGTGATTGGTGGGCGGTTTTTTTGGGAATTCGTCCCTACTATGATGACGAAGCAAAAGACTGGTTTCACAACACCGGCCGCGAAACGTTTTTGTTGCCCGTTGATTGGGAAGAGTGGCCTACAATTTTGCCAAGCAAGGTTGCGGTGCCTCTTCAACTCAAGGCACCAAAACTTAAAAACAAAAATAAAATTGTTGTACCGCAAAACGGCAATTTTAAATGGCGAGACAATTTTGAAAGTTTGAATATTGCCTGGACTCGTTTGCGTACCTCAGCTGAGAACTGGCATGAAATTGATGCCAAGCACAAGCAGCTCGTGCTTAAAGCCCGGCCAATTCGACTGAGCGAAAAACTCCAACCTTCTGCGCTTGTTCGCAGACAGCAACATCTTAATTTTAAAGCGGGAGCTGAGCTCGAATTGCCCTCTGAGGGTGTGCAAGCCGGTTTAACCTTATTCCAGAATTCCGATTATCACTATTTTTTCTACATCGAAAAGGAAGGCGATTTTTATCGTTTGAGTCTGGAAGAGACCTTCGACGGCAAAAGTGAGACCAAGCAAATACAAACTTTAAAGCTTGATCAAAACGTTGTTACCCTGGGTTTTGAACAAAATGGTGACGCCCTGAGTTTTTATTTTCTAGATCAGCAGGGCGAAGAGCAAGTCTTTATCAACGAAATTAGCGCCAGCAAATTGAGTACCCAAATCGCTGGGGGCTTTATTGGCGTGACTTTCGGCCCACATGCTCGCACTAGTCTGAAGTAAAAAAGCCATTCATTTTTCAGGTCAATAGCATGTATACTAGTACGCCCTTTGGCCCCTGGGACCCTGAGGTATGAGTCAAACCGGTGCTTTTCGTCTCGTTTTCCTGGGTGAGTGCATGGTTGAGCTCAAGGAAACAGGTGGTAGTATGGCGCGCCAATCGTTTGCAGGAGACAGCCTAAACAGTGCTGTTTATGCACGTCGACTGCTGCCCCGGGAGTCATTTGAGGTGCAGTATCTTAGCGCCTTGGGAATAGACCGCTTCAGTGAGGCGATGTGTGCTATGTGGGAAGCGGAAGGCATAGCAACAACATTGGTTCGCCGAATTGCTGACAAGCAGCCAGGGCTTTATTACATCCATGTGGATGCAAAGGGCGAACGCAGTTTCAGCTATTGGCGTAATGATGCCGCCGCCAGGTTTGTTTTGAGTGGTGAAGAAGGGGATGCGTTGTTAACACAACTGCAGGACTATGACTGCATCTATTTGAGCGGGATTAGCTTAGCCATACTGCCGAAAATAGATTTGAGAAAATTATTAAAGGCCTTAAGTGATTTCAAGGGCAAAGTTGTTTTTGACAACAATTTCCGCCCAGCACTCTGGGCCAGCCCAAGTGAAGCGCGCGAGGCCTACCTCGCTCTCTTAAGTTGTTGCGATCTTGCACTTCTCACCTGGGAGGACGAACAAGCTTTGTTTGGGTTTACTCAGGAAGAACAAAGTGCCCAACAGTGTGCAGAATTGGGTGTGAAAGAAATTGTCATTAAGCGGGGAGAGGAACCCTGTTTAATTTATTTTGATAATGATTGCTTGGGTGTTCCTGCAGAAAAAGTGACTCAAGTGATTGATACCACGGCAGCAGGAGACTCCTTTAGCGCAGCCTACCTCTGTGCACGACTACAGGAGCTCCCTCCACAAGAGGCCGCAAGATGGGGTCACCAACTTGCTGCAACCGTGATTCAACATGAGGGCGGAATTATCGGCAAGGCAAGTATGCCCTTAATTCGTAAAAGTTAAATTTGATTTGGGAATAGATAGTGAAAATCGTTGAAGCAAAGGTGATTGTTTGTTGCCCTGGCCGCAATTTTGTCACTTTGAAGATAATAACGGATGAAGGCGTTTATGGCCTCGGTGATGCAACCCTAAATGGAAGAGAAAAAGCGGTCGTCTCCTTTTTGGAAGATTATCTTTGTCCAACATTGATAGGACGAGATCCTCAACAAATAGAGGATATTTGGCAATTTTTTTATCGCGGTGTGTATTGGCGTCGTGGCGCTGTGAATATGACTGCAATTTCTGCGGTGGATACTGCATTGTGGGATATCAAGTCCAAAATGGCCAACATGCCGCTTTATCAATTGCTCGGCGGTAGAAGTCGCGACCGAATTTTGGTTTACACACACGCAAACGGAGAAGACATTCCCCATACCCTGGAAGCTGTCGCTGAAGCAAAAGAAAAAGGTTATAAAGCAATTCGAGTGCAGTCAGGCATTCCAGGCGTTGAGAAAACTTATGGTGTGTCGAATAAAGGCCTGAACTATGAGCCTGCAGACGCAGATTTACCTTCAGAAGAAATGTGGAGCTCAGAAAAATATTTGAATTTTATTCCATCCTTATTTGAATCAGTACGCGACCAATTTGGAGACGATTTGCTGCTTCTGCATGATGTTCATCATCGATTAACACCCATTGAAGCGGCCCGCTTAGGCAAAGAACTGGAACCCTTTCATCTATTTTGGTTAGAAGACCCAACACCCGCAGAAAACCAGGACGCTTTTAAATTAATTCGCCAACACACAACCACGCCTTTAGCCGTTGGCGAAGTGTTTAATACTATTCATGATTGTCGCGAGCTAATTCAAAGTCAATTGATTGATTACATCAGAACCTCAGTCGCGCATACCGGGGGTATCACCAGTATGCGGCGCATTGCTGATCTTGCCAGCTTGTATCAAGTTCGCATGGGCAGCCACGGGGCAACTGATTTGTCACCTGTCTGTATGGGCGCCGCACTGCATTTTGACTATTGGGTGCCAAACTTTGGTATTCAGGAGCATATGCCTCACCAGGAAATCGTTAATGAAGTTTTCCCGCATGCTTATACTTTTAACGCGGGCTATTTTGTCCCAGGCGAAGCAGTGGGACACGGTGTGGATATCGATGAAAAGCTGGCTGCCAAGCATCCCTATAAACGTGCCTGTTTACCCGTTAGTCGACTGGAAGATGGCACTCTCTGGAACTGGTAAGGGAAGCAAAAACCAGACTCTAAATTGGCGCCCTCTCATTGGAGAATTGAACTAGGCTTATTGATATCTCACTTGCCACTTGAGGAAAAGCCAATGAGTGTAGCGCCAGTTCTCGATTCCCACAGTGCTGGTTCTTACATTACATTCAAGGCTGGCAGCGCAGAGTATGCCTTGTCTGTTAGTCATGTGCGTTACATCACCACACTTGATACTTTAACTGTCCGCTCCTCGCCCGGTCGAAATGGACCACCAAAAACCCTCGTTGACTACGCGGGCGCGGCCATTCCACTTTACCGCTTTAGTTTTGTTATCGGCTCGCGCTCTGCGACAGATGAAAGTGCAGAATTGATTAAATTGTTGGATGCCCGTCGCCAGGATCACATTGATTGGATCGAGGCTTTGGAACACAGCATTGAAACCGGTGACACTTTCAACAAGGCGACTGACCCTAGCCAATGTGCTTTCGGGCAATGGTATGACAGCTACAAGGCGGATGACCAAGAGTTAGCTGACATAATGGCCAAATTTGATGTGCCACATAGACGCATTCATGATCTAGCGAAAAATCTCTTAGAACTTTCCAAAAATCCTTCAAAAGTCCCCGAAGCCGTTCGCTTATTGAATGAGGAAAAATCCTCGACCTTGCGAGAATTGCTTACAATTTTTGCACAGGCTCGTTCTCGCCTGGAGGACTTAGTGAAGCCTGTTGTTTTGGTGTTAGAAGACAAAGGCAAAACATTCGCGCTAGAAGTGGATTGTATTGGAGATATTCTCAATTTCGATGACTCAAACTGGTTGCCGGACCAGGGAAATAATCATGTTCTGAGTTCGTGTTACGACGGCTTTTTTGAAACCAAGAACAATCAACTCTTTTTGAATATTGTTCCAGGCTTACTTTTGAAAACGGCTGAAACTCCAAACTAGTTTTAGAAGTACCAACTCAATTTAGTTAACGCTTGGTAGTCAAAACTGTAAAACAGGCCGGGTGAAGGACTCTCCAATCCACCAAATTCTTTCCCTTGTGCACCGATCGGCAGTGAAAACGCAAAAAACCACTGCAAATTTTCCTTCCAATCGTAATTGGAACTGATCTGAATCAGTGACGAATGATCGTCCATATTTTGAAACAGGCTAAGCTGAGTAATGAACAAGGGCGTGAATTCAATCAAGGTGTTTGCCCCAAGATAACTGCGACCAAGCCACTGGGTTTCATTTCTCGACAAGCGTAATAAAAGATAAGGGTTATCATTCAGTGCTGCCAAATCAATGCGTTTTTTTATGCCGGATTCCTGGAAAAAATATTCAATACTGCCACTCATATTTCGCTTAAATGCCACCCATGAATAACTGATGCCACCCAATCCCGAAAAATATTTCCCGTAATCTGTTTGAGTATCGGTGAGTTCCAAATGCGCAACCGCACCCCCAATTGGCATGCCCACCCCCACACCAAAAACCTCATCGCCATAATGCTTTGCAATTAATAAATCAATCTCGGTACTTTGCACAAACATATGATATTTAATTGAATGTGTATTAAATGCTTTGCTCTGACTTGTTTCTGGCGTTTCTCGTCTAAATACCGATGCAACCTGAAAATCACTGCCATCATCAAGCAAGTATTGAGCATAGACCATATCATCGCCAGATTTATATTCCTGGTCGAAAACGCGTCCATCAAAAGGATTTACCAAGTCCATTACCGAAAACATTATGCCATTACCCCAGCTTAAGGCTTGGCGACCCATTCGCAATACAATTTTCTCGTTGGTATAGCTAATATTTAAACGATCTAAACGATGTAGCAGATAGGCGTCTTCACTTTCCGAAAGCGTATCGGTTAAAGTAAAAAAACGGGAATCATCATCAACAGCATTCGTGCCGAGGTAGGGAAAATTAATACCGCGATTTCCCTCATACATTAGTAATTGATAAGCCACCTCATAAGACCAATTGGATTGTGACTTGAAACCATTCCTTAAATTTATTCTCAGATCAGCATTGTATTCACTTTGGTGGCCTCTCCCATCACTACTGTAAATACTATTGTTCGGATAAGCTGTATTTTGCCCCTGAATTTTTAAATGCCCATTTACATCAGAAAATACCAAACTGGCATAAGCAAGTATTAAGGGAAATAAACAGAATTTAAGCAGGTGCAGAAAAACTCTGATCACTTTCAATTTTCCCGTCAACCATGTGAACTAAACGTTTTGCTCTACGCATAACACGTTCATCGTGCGTTGAAATAATAAAAGTAATACCGCGTTTCTCATTCAGCTCTTCAAAAAGGTCCATTAATTTTTCGGCCGTAGTAGAATCGAGATTCGCGGTTGGTTCGTCAGCGAGCACAATATCCGGCTCACTCACAATAGCCCGCGCAACAGCGACGCGCTGCTGCTGGCCTCCGCTCAACTGAGCCGGTCTCCTGTCTTCCATTCCTTGTAAGCCTACTTCTTTCAACAGGGCCATGCTAAGTTTTTCACGATCTTCCCGCACTTTTCCCTGAAGTTCCATTACGAATTCCACATTTTCCTTAGCGCTTAAGACCGGCACCAAGTTATAAGCCTGAAAAACAAAGCCAATCTTGTTCAAGCGTAAACTTGCCAACTCATTTTTACTCAATTTTTCAATCTGCTTATCCGCCAGGAGTACGCTTCCTTCATCCGGCTTATCCAAACCACCGATTGCGTTCAATAATGTTGTTTTACCCGACCCGGAAGGACCAGATAGACAAACGAAATCTCCTTGATTTATGGCAACACTAACGTGATCCAAGCCAACCACTTCCGCGTCACCCTGTTTAAATTTTCTCACCAGGTTTTCACACCTAACTACACAATGATTACTATCCATTATCAGTTCACCGTTAGCGCCGACACTGGTTGAAGTTTAGAGGCTTTATAAGCAGGCAAAACACTTGCTAAAAGACCCAGTAAAATGACGATTGCGTTAGCGAGTACGACATCACGAAGATACAAAGCCGGATACAATACCGCGCCTGTACCCATCATCTCCATGCCTTCTGCAACAACGCTAACATCAATTCCTCCTTGCAAAGGTTTTAGGCCAAACCACGCGAGGTTCGTACCAATTAACAAACCCAAAGCAAGTAAAAATAGAGATTCCAAAATCACTTGCAATAAAATATTTCGAGGCTCTATACCGAGTGCAAGCATCAAACCAAATTCTCGCGTACGCTCGAACACGGCCATGATTAAGGTATTAACTAAGCCAAAAGAAAGCGCAATAAAAATCACCAACATCCAAACCAAGACAAATCCATCCATAACGGAATACATTGAAGCTAGATAGGGATCAACTTCTTTCCAGGATTTTATTTCCTGGTTTTCATTTAAACCGTCAACAATCGCGAGCTTAGTACCATCTGCATTTCTGAAATCAGCTGTTAATATTTCTATTTCACTGATTTCATTGTCCAAACGTAAGAATTGCTGTGTACGTTTTAGACCCATGAAAACAAATTGCTCTTCGGTCGCACTCAATTCAGCCTTGTAGATACCAACAATTCTCGCACCAACATCGACAATATTATTAGCTTTATCCTGACTCATGATAACAACACGTTTTCCAAGGCGTGTTTCAAGTTTATCAGCAAGCTTTTTCCCAATAACTATGCCTCGGTCAGTGTCCGCCTCTATAAAACGTCCTTCAATGATATTCTCTGCAACAAAAGATAGCTGCACTTCCGTTTTAGCTTGAATTCCCATCAAGGTAATGCCTCGACTTTCACGTTCAGAACTTACTACAGCGGGCACCCGAACTCGAGGTGTCCAAGCTAGTGTGTTATTGAGTTTTTCTTCAAGCTCACTGCTTGGCCAGTGCATACTATTCACAATGGCTGGATCACTCGGATAATCTTTCTGATGAATTTGCAGGTGCCCCGTGAATGTTTTTAAACCATTTGCCACCATTTGATCGACCATGCCACGCATTAAGGCGGTCATAAATATCATTGCCCATACACCTACGGTGATTGCCAAAAGCATGATTAAGGTGCGGCGTCGATTGCGCCATAAATTTCTCCAGGCAAGCCGACTCAATAATCTCCACTGCATTAAGGTGCCCTCATCGCTTCAACAATGTGTAAGCCCCTTATGCGTAATACGGGGTACAGGGCCGCAAGTATTGACGCTGCGAAAACCAAAGAAGGACCGAGAAGAGCGCTAAAAAAACTTATCGAGGGATGGATGGTCGCCGGAATATTAAATTGCGCTGCCATATCCTCCATACCCGGAAAGGTGAAACCGGTGTGCCCCAAAATGCTTACAATTAGAGTTCCTATCGCAACTCCAATTAATAAGCCCATTGTAGCCATCAGAACAGTTTCAAGAAATACCAGGTAGCCCAACCGCCAGGAATTTAAGCCCAGTGCCAACATGATTCCGTACTCTTTGGTTCTTTCCAGCACTGACATAATTTGCGTGTTCAACACACTGAAGGCAACTAGAACAATTAAGACTACATACATAAACCAGGACGAGGCCATGTCGGACTGAATAACTTGTTTCAATTCAGGTTGCAGATCATTCCAATCGAGAAGCCTTGTCCCTGCAGGAGGGGGTGGAAGAGCTTGCAAGGTTTGATTTAAAGTATCGAGATCTTTGGTAAGTGCAACCAAGCGATGAATATCGCCGCGCATAGAAAATATCTGATCGAACTCATGAAGGTGAATAAAGCCGAGCGCTCGATCCAGATCTTTTGAACCCGAATTAAAAATACCTGCCAATGTAACAATTGCTGCTGCGCTTGATCCATCTCTAGCACTACCAAATAGCGTAAGTTCATCACCAAGCGTTACTTTCAGATTTTTGGCCAAGGCTGAACCTATAACAATTTCTGCTTGATTGTAGTTACTGTTTAGATAACGGCCTTGCGACACTAAGCCGGGCAAATTGGACAAACGTTTTTCGCGCTCTGGCTCTACTCCGATAATTTGCATACCGTAACTGCGTTCTCGACTTGAAACCAGCGCAAAGCCTTCGCTACGTTTCGATATTTCCACAACTCCTTTGCTTTTTACCAATGTATCAAATTCGTTATTTGAAATACTAAAGCTGTTTTCAATGCGTGGCTTTTCAAGATACTCAGGATGCTGAATTTGGAAGTGGCCAGTGAGCAAACGTAAACTGTTATTGATCATTAAGTCATACATGGCAAATTGCCAAGTGATCAGGAACACGAGTAAAACATTGGAAAATATCATCGCGCCTGTAGTGAGCCAGGTTCTTCTGCGATGCCGCCATAGATTTCGCCACGCCAAGCGTAAACTTATTGTCATAATTATTTACTATTTATCTCTTGGATTACGTAAATTGGATAGCGTGAAAATACTGTCTTTTAACTCCAAGTCAAAATCTACATCCTGTACAGTAATTTCTGTCCAGCGTCCTTGTTCTTCAATATTTGTCATGCGTTGTCGTGTCGCCACGGGTCTTCCACTGTAATCGGCAATATCCAGAGTCTCCATAATTTTTATTAAAATATTATCCTGATCATAGAATTCTTCTTTTATCATCACGAAATCATCACGCACATGAACGATTTGTCGTCCCCACACAACCGCTGCATCTTCAAGTGGTACCGCTTCAATTAAATAAACACTATGGTCGCCTGTCTTTTCTGTTTTCAGTAGTTTATGTGTGTACTCGTGCAGAATTTCATCCGCCTTGGAAACCTCTTTGTTACTGAAGTCCGAGCCCATCCAGCTTTGGCTCATCATTGAAGAAGGGACTTTTATTACGCGATTCACCTTGGGTGAAAAGGTCCACATACTGTTATTCAGAGTTAGGGTTCCTGCACCGCGGTCTTTTGTTGGGGCCGTAACGCGAATTAATGAATCCTTATCACCGCGAGTCCAGGCCCTCAAGGACACTGAGCGCTCCCATTCGGGACGATGAATCGTCATGGTCATTTCGGTGTAAGAGCTGGTTCCACGCCACAAGTCGATAGCAGACGTAAGAAGCTGTTTAGCATCAACATCTTCAGCATAAGTTCCAGCTTTAGAGAAGAAAACAAGCATCAAAATGAGGCAATATGAAACTTTTGTGTTCATTAATTGATCTACTTTGCTTTGAAAATTTGAAGTTTGGCCCTTAGTGTAAATGACTTTGGGGGGCTAACTATTGATATAGATAAAGTTAATTTTTGATTCGGAATGTGCCGGGACTTTTCCGTTCACTGCCATTTACCCCGCACATCTCATGAAATCATCGGTTCAATAGCCAAGTTAACAAGAAAGGGGAGGGGTGGCGCATGATTCATCAATAAATGAAAACGAAAATTGAAATCTCCAAAAAAGAAAGTAGTAAGCAATGTGCACTTTGGTCGGACTGTGAAATATTTCAGCAAACAAAGTGTTATATATTTCTGATTTGAGGCCCGAGGTGTTCCTCGGGGCAACAAGACAGCAAGCTGACCCCGGCCTGCAAGCTTTTGTAAATCTAAGCTTAAACTGGAGGCGGTGAATCAGTCGCTAAAGAACTAGCGGGAAAACTTCCGGCGTTGCCGCCGGAAGGCGGTTAATTAGATTGCTACTATGCTTTCCGCTTGCGGGCCTTTCTGGCCTTGCGTAATTTTGAACTCAACTTTCTGGCCTTCAGCCAATGTTTTGAAACCATCACCTTCAATAGCACTGAAGTGGGCAAACACATCAGGCCCTGATTCCTGAGAAATAAAACCAAAACCTTTAGTTTCGTTGAACCACTTTACGGTTCCGGTAACTTTGTCAGACATAACTGTATTCCTGTAAAAACAATATAACAAATGCCAAGTACTTGGCGGGTATAGCAAAAAATGGGGCTGGGGATTCTTAACTGCAGGCGAGGTGGTACTGATGTTACGCTGAACAGACGAGAATTACGCAAGTCCTTCTTTAGAGCTTAGGGCTTGAGTCTAATGAGATTTCCTTTAATGTCAAATGAAGTTTAAGTCGCTTTTGTTATTTACTGCACACCAATTAATTCTTGGATGATCTTTTCTGACTTTAGGATTTGTTCAGCGACAGCGCTCTGTTCTTTCTCTGTTAGTGGGCCATAATCTTTGGGCCAGGGCCAGCCGTAACCCCATCTAAACTCAGTTGGCCAATACGGTGAACCTCCCACTCGAACCCCCGCCAGCATTAATATGGCAATTTCTTCTTCACCTACTGCCGCAACACAGCGTTGCAATGCTTTATCAGCCTCGAGTCTTTGCTTATAGGTTCCGCCCTGCCAATAGGCAAAATCATGTTTCGTGCAGCATTTTAACCACAGTTGCTTTTGTTCAAAGGTCCCCTCTGGAAATGAACTGCAGCCATCTGAAGTGAATGGGGCGATTTCTGTTGGGCTAGCCAATTGACTGAAACTGCAAAGTACAATCAGGCAAAGTCCCTGTAAGCTTTTCATATTAATATTACGCAATATCGACCACTTTTGATTGTTGGTTCATTCGTCATTCCGCCTGAAACTCCATAAAAACATTGGCGGTCAATCTCCCCGTTCGCGGATTTAAATCTATATCAGTCTTTTCATTGACCAACACTGAATGAAGTAAGTATCCAGGGAAGGCAATCAAGCGATTTGGTTTATAGTCAATTCTTAAGTAGCACTCAAACTCTTCGTGAGAAGGTTTACAGTAACCCTGATATCTGTCTTCGCTTGCCAAATAGCTATTCAAGCGACTAAAAAAAATTTCTTTTCTCGACTCATCAACATAATCATATTCAGTTGCTCTATGCCTGAACAAACCAATACCTCCATGTTCACCTTCATTCAAATAGTGCACGGTGGCAATCATATTGGGATTAGCAGAGTCGAAATGCGGTACGGTTTGCACTGGCTCAAGTTCATGAGCTTGTTTTGTTATGAGCGAGTAAGCTGCATCATTGACTTTCGGTTTGAGCTTTTTATCAATTTTATACAGCTCGTAAAATAGAGGTACCAGGGATCGAAGACAAGACCGTACATAACGTTCAGGCAAGTTCGCTCGTTCACCCGGATAATAGGAGGCTCGTTCAGGCGAAAATGCTGCATTTTCAGCGGCAAGCTCAACTAAATTTTGAGGCCTTCTTTCAAAATTGTCGATTACGATGACGGGTATTTGCAAATCCCCAGCAAAGAGGATTTCTTTGGCTTTCATATCACATTTTTGTCTGGCAATAGCGTTTTATAAATTCCAAGTGGTTTGGCAGATTTCTCACGTAATTGATTGATGCCTGTTTTATTTGTTCTAAAAATCGATTGAGCTCTTCTTTAGGCATCATATTCACTACAGGATTGTAGCCCTGCGGTTCCAGGCCCTGACCAATCATGACTTGTGCCCAAGACGATTCTCCAAATAACTCTCCATCTCGCTTTTCGGCATAGCCATTGTCGAGAAAGAGGTCAATTCTTTCTTGTAGGGAGCTGGGTATCGGCATGTTCTTACAATATTTCCAAAACAGACTGTCTTGCCTTTCGGTAACGTAGTAATGCAAGACGATGAAATCTCGAATGTTCTCGAGTTCATAATGCATTTTTTCGTTGAATTTATTGCGATTACTTTCTTCCATTAGTTTCGAAGGAAAGAGCTGTAACAAACGAAGCACGCTTTGTTGAATTAGATGAATACTTGTTGATTCAAGGGGTTCTATAAAACCACTGGAGAGACCAATTGCAACACAGTTTTTGTTCCAATGCTTTCGTCTGACTCCCGCGCGATACTTGATGAGCTTAGGTTCGGTTAATGTTTTACCCTGAATATTATTCAAAAGCGTATCTTTAGCATCGTCATCTGAAATATATTTACTGGAATAAACAATTCCGTTCCCCACTCTTGATTGCAGAGGGATTTTCCATTGCCATCCGCTCGGGTGTGCAATTGAGCGTGTAAACGGGGGTTGCTTGCCTTCCAATTCTGTTTGAACAGCAATTGCACTATCACAGATTAACAAGTGACTCCAATCATCAAAACCGGTATTTAATGTTTGTTCAATCAACATTCCACGAAAACCAGTGCAGTCAATAAAAAGATCGCCGTTAATCAGTTCTCCTTTTTCAAGAGTCAATGACTCTATGAATCCGTCTGCGTGTCGTAAATTAACGTGTGCAATTTTTCCTTCAATTCGCTTTACACCATTTTCTTCGGCAATTTTTCTTAAAAATTTTGCATACAATCCGGCGTCTAAGTGATAAGCGTAATTTCGATCATGTTTTGGCAATACTGCAAATTTATGCTCCCTTGCCGCAAGATGCTCTGGGCAGTAATCGCCAATTTCACTGACCAGCCCAAGTTGTTTTCCACGGGTCCAAAAACTCTGAAATCCACAGGCCCAACAATCGCGACCCAAGTAGCCAAATGAATGCAAGTAATCTTTATTTAAGTCTCGCCAATTTTCAAAAGAAATCGCGAGCTTAAAGGTTGCATTGGTGAAAGCCATAAACTCCGCTTCATTAATTTTTAACAAATCATGCAGCACGTGCATACTGGGAATGGTTGCCTCTCCCACCCCAATTGTGGGTATATCGTCTGACTCAACTAATACAATTTCAAGATGTCTGCCAATTAGCTTGGAGATAGCTGCCGCTGCCATCCAACCTGCCGTACCACCCCCAGCAATGACGATTTTTTTAAGCATATTTGGATTTTCTTGCATGCGTGTTTCGTTACCTTCTCATTTTATTTTGTAAATCAGCCCGCAACTTTCTTGCAGTAAGCTCATCAAGTGGGCTTTCAAGGAAGTTGCGCACTTCAGGCGGGATATGCTCAAAATTTTCTCTTTCGTGGTCAAACACGTAGTAATCAAATAAAGCCCGCCACGCATCCCGCTGTTTAAGCGGTAAGTCTCGCAAACTCATAATGGCGAGTAACAATGCGTTAGTGGGTCTACCGAGGTAAGGCGGGGAGGTTCGCCACCAATGTGTTATCAAAACATTAAAATTTGTCAGCCCCTCAACATGATGCCACCACATGCTTGGAATAATCAGTGCGTCTCCCGCTTCCAGCTCAGCTACCTGGGCGGCTTCCAGGGCCTGTCTAAATTTGGGATATTTTTCAAAATCTGGATTGGCGAAGTCGACAGTCGAGATTTCCTGACCTCCAGGTGCACGATCAAGCGGGCCAACATAGAGGTTTTTACCTTGCTCTGGTGGAAATAGCGTAAATCGTCTTTTACCGGCGACACAGCAAGCCAGGTTTTGAGCAAAATCATAATGCGCTGCAATTCGACTTTGGTTGCCCAACCAAATATTCACCAAAGAACGAGGAACGTTTTCCGAAAAGCTGAGCTCTTCCAACATGGAAGGGAAAAAAATATCCACGCCCGACGATGCCATGTAAACACCCTCGGGCTGCACTTCTGCTTCTTGACTAAAAATTTTTTCAACTACCTGAGGGAAGGAGATTTCGTGATTAGTAAAATTAAAACCTTGCATGCCTTCGCCATAGAAAACACGGCCTTTCTCCTTCGCAGGCAAAAGAGATACTCTTACCGGTTTTCCAGAATAATGCGCTTCCAGGTATTTTGCTGCGTCTTCAGGCGCTTTTTTTGCGGCTTGAACCAAGGGCCAGGAATTAACTAAGCCCTTAAGTAAAAGTGGCTTTTCAGACCGCAATATATCATTGCTGACATTATTGCAGTCGCAACCATCAATGATTTCAATCCGACTACTCATAGCACCATTACAAACATAGTGATTTCAAAAGAAGCTTCTACGCCTCCTTGCCAAATTCCTTCAAATTTTTACGATCAACTAATTCTCTGAAGTGTACTTGCGACGCCAACATTATATAGACATCCTGTAAGTACCCGGCTTGATGTAAATTAATAATTGCATCTGAACTCAGCTTATTTAATGCATCTTCATTTATTGTATGAAAGCCCACTAATTGGTTTTTGCTGCCATCCTTTAACTCAACGTCAACCGTCAACGATTCAATCAAATCATAATTTTCCAGCATTTGAATAAATCCCTTATTTTCCTCCAAGCCTAAATGCAAGGTTTCTAGCACATTTGCCATGGTTTCCAGGTATTCACTGTTACCGCCGTATTCAAGAAACAACTCTTTACCCTCTGTACGGCTAACTCTGGGGGAATCCATATCGATTGTGATGACTCTTTGTGTTTCAGTCGTGCCGTCTTTGTTGACCTCCTGGAATCCAATCAAGAATGGCAATCGTTGAATTGACAATGGGATATAGCTTGCGTCCCAACCTTCGTCATTCAAAAATAAGTTTTCACGAGATTGGAAACCGAACAACGCGACGGTGTTATACGTATCAGTCTCAGAATCTTTCTGAAATAAAATCGGATAGTGCGCCTGTACGCTTCTGAACTCTCTATAGAAAGTTGGTGCGAACCAGATATCATCTCCATACTCAGGCGATTTTTTTGTAATTACCTTGAGATCCTTGTGTTCGACACTATTCAATAAAACATGATTGGGCATATATAATTCCTCGAAAAATCGTTGTTCTTTTAGCTTTGTTGGGTTTGTACTAAATTAGAATTTAAATTTTTTATATTATTTAAGTAATCTCTGTTCGTTGGTAAAACACCGACAAGTTTTGAAGCCATCTGATAATTTTCATTAAACAGTTTCATTGCCAAGCCTGAATTATCCTGCCTTCGTCTTATAATTTGTTCTTCCGCAGTAAAGCCCATTCCGTACAAAACGTATTGATAGCTTGCCGAAGGAAAAAGCTCTTCATTGTTCGTAAAATCGTAGCGTCCCGGTGTTTTATATTTCCAAAGCGCTAACTGTTCCCTTAAATATTCTGGAATGCTTTCTTCGGAACGATTGTCTCTCCAATATTGACTATCTTCTCTTCGACTCAACACATAGTGAAGTTTTAAAAATTCGATGATTTGCTTCCAATGGTAGGAAAATTTATTGTTAAAACGTTCTGCAACAAGAGGCATGGTTTCTTTATTGGGTGGCAACTGATTTGCCAGCATTTTTGCCGAAAGCTCAATCAAAGCAAGTGCCGAGGCTTCCAAGGGTTCAATAAATCCTGCTGAAACGCCAATTGCAACACAGTTTTTGTACCAGAATTTTTCTCGATAACCTGGCTTGAATTTAATTTTTCGTGGCATTAAGTGCTTAAATTCTTCATCTTTCATCCAGGGTTTTACATAGGCTAATAATTCTGCCTCAGCACTTTCATCGTCAATGTGACGACTGCTGTAGGTGTAACCAACACCGCGACGGCATGACAAGCCTATATCCCAAATCCATCCCGACGATTGTGCAGTGGACAAGGTAAAGGATTCGATGGAATCGTTCATATTTTGGTAGGGCACGTGCAGTGCTAATGCGCTGTCATTAAATAAAAAATGACTTTGATCTACCAAATTAACCTTATAGTGTTTATCAATTAGCAAGCCAGCAAAACCCGAACAATCTACGAAGATATCCGCAAATAAATCGCCGTTAGTTTGTGTGCTTAAACTTTCGATATCACCGGAATTGCTGTTGTTAACCGCTACTACATGATCAACAATATGCTTAACACCCAAGTGTTTTACACAGTGTTCTTTTAAAAATTGTCCGAATTTGCTTGCGTCGAGATGATAGCCATAGTTGACATTAAAAGAGTAATCAGCAGCACTCGTACGCTTTGGCGCCAGTTTTTTTTCTGCCAAGCGTCCTTGCACGCACACAGCATCGGCAAAGCTGAATTTGCTTTTATTTTGCTCCCAATATTCGGCAAGTTCTACTTCGCCGTAGCCAATGGGTAAATTAAAAGGGTGTAAGTAACTGTCGCTTGCTCCGGTTTGCCAGCCTACAAATTTGGAGCCCTGTTTAAAACTGGCTTCACAATAATTTAAAAAATCTGCTTCACTGACACCGATTATCTTCAAAGTGGATCGCATTGAGGGCCATGTTCCTTCTCCGACACCTAAGGTTGCCACTTCGCTGGACTCAATCAACGTGACCGACAGCGCTTTGCCACCCTTGTCATTGGTGTTGTATTCAGCAGCCAAAATTGCTGCTGTCAGCCATCCCGCTGAACCACCGCCAACAATCAATATGCTTTGGATAGAATTTGTCATAGCCTCAAGTTTACAGTAACAAGGTCGAAGAGTTTTCTGAAAGGAAGTAGTCGCGAGCTATTTAACCACAGATCAGCTTGCTCACAAACCGAGAGAAGTGTTTGAAAGCCAAAACAAAAAGGCCGCTGTAAACAGCGGCCTGTTGATCTTGCCAATCACAATTCACTTAGAAAGTATAACGAACACCCAAGTTATAACGTGCACCAGCAGAGGTCAGCGTCATTGTGATCTTGTCTTGACGACCCACTATTTTCACACTTTCCTCAGTGATATCAATACCTTCAAAGAATACGGTTAAACCGTCCAATGCAGGAATATCGTAGCTCGCTGAGATATCGATTTGTGAGTAGGGCTCGGTGAACATGGGATGACGTTCATCCGGATCCAAATCCAAACGCCGTGAGCTCAGGAAGCGATCTCGCCAGTTGTAAGCGATACGTGCCTGAATACCATCTTTATCGTAGAAGGCAACCAGGTTAGAAGTATCACTCAGACCAATAATGGCTTCGGTATCTTCCAAAGAGTCAATGTCGTATTCCAAACCAGTATCAACCATGGTGTAGTTGAAGATAGCTCCGAATCCGGTTTCACCGAAGAGATGCTGAACGTTAAATTCAATACCATCAACTGTCTCTTCACGATCTGCGTTAACAGGCACCGCTACGAGGAAGGTAATGGGGTTATCTGTTGCGGGATCACCAAAGATGGCTTGATTCGCTACATCCACATAGGGATCGCTAGCGTAATTTGTGAAGATGTAGTTTCGAATTGCTGCCAAGTCGCTTCCCTCAGACGCTTCTGCTTCAGCAAACTTCTGTCCATCCAGTGGGTTGGGCAAATTAAACAGTTGCGAGGGCTGAGAACCCGTTGAAGTCCAGTTCTTAACATCTTTACGGAAGTAACCGAGAGAGGCATAACTGCCCTCATCGTAGTACCATTCAACCGCTAGGTCGACGTTTGTAGATTCAAGAGGCTTCAAGCCTGGGTTACCTGACTCACCGGTGTATCCCGAAGCGGAGCCACCTGACCCCACGCTAGTACCACCTAACAACAATCCATAATCAGGGCGTGCAATCGTCTTACCGAAGGCAAAACGACCTTTAACATCGTCACTGAATTCCATGTTGATGTTTAAATTTGGCAGCAGATAGTCGTACTCATCAGCTTTATTCAGGAATACGGTACCTACTGAACCCTCAATGGATGTTGCTGTCACTTCACGCCAGGCAACTACTGTAGTTGAAGGATCATAGCCTGTAGAAGCCGACTCAGAATAAATATCCGTTTGCTCGTAACGCACACCCAAATGCACATCAGTTGGGAAGCCTGCAACTTCGCCATTGATATTTAACTGCGCGTAAACGAAGTTGGTATCTTCTTCAGTAAAGCGATTGGTATGCGCATCGTAATCAGAGCTTGCACAAAATTGACCCACAAGGTTTGGTTGAAGCACACCGTCCTGACCCACACAATCACCGGCCAGGTTACTGCCAAGGTTGTCGGCAATGTTATCCACCACTTCAGCTTGATCAAGGAATTCCTTGAAGTCTGTCCAATACACAACATCAAGCAAGTCGTAATCTGCTTCGCTTGGGGTACCTTGGAAAACGCTGGGCGTTTCGTCAAAAGAGTCAAACACTGACTGTGAGGTCCAGTCCAGATTCGCGAAATCACCCGATACGCCAACACCGCCCCAGTCACCACGTTGTACCTGGCTGAATTTAAAGCGGTTACTGATTACACTGTTACCGGCTCCAAAGTCGATACTCCACTCGTCGTTAAACTCGTAATCGCCGTGAATCTGAATTTGATCCACTTCAGCAGTATAACGATTGTTCTGGAACCAGCTACCAGAGAGCTGGAAAGTACCTGGATGGAAGAGTTCTATTTGACCCGTCGCAATACCCGGTAATTCTCCACGCTCATCCAGACCCGTTAAGGTACGGGTAAATGAAGGGATTTGAACATTGTTTCTTGTTCCTAAACGTGGATCTGTCGCCTCTAAATTGGCCTCAGAAGTATGCGCATCTAGCTCTAATCTCAGTTGGTCTGTGACGTGCCATTCCAGGTTCATACCAAAAGAGTCGATAGTTTCTTCAATACCCCAAGCACCCAAGGTCAATGAAGTATCTTTCCAGCGCTCACCAAGGGGATATTCGGGAGCCAATTCATCTGGCGCAGCATAGACCTCAGAGTAAACCAAAGGATAAGCATTTGGTTCACCTTCCCAGATAGTTTCGCTGCGATCACCCGCGTAGTTAAACCATACCGATACATCAGAGTGTTGGGTTTCTACTGTATTCTCAACCATGGTGTAATCGAAGGTTGCGGTAAAGTCATCCGTTGGTGCAAATTGCAATACCAATTGACCATTCAAGCGCTCGCGCTGGTTTTCCTGAAACTCATAACGTGGTTGGTTATGGTTAGTGTAAATACCTGTAGTGGGTCGATTAACACCACCAGCCGCGCCTGCAGGTACGCCCGCCCAACCAGTGTTGGTGACCAAACTTGATCGAGGTCCACGTGTTTGGTTGTACTGCGCTAAACCGTATTCACGTTCCTGATAGCTGGCAGCGATAGAAATACCAATCGTGTCATCTGCAAAGGTATTTGAATAGAGTCCGCTCAGTTCAGGCGTGATGCCACCGGTACGTGTCGTACCATCATCAACTAACTTGCCAGAAATTGTGGCTTTGACACCAGGCGAATTCAAAGGTCGGTGAGTCACCAGGTTAATGGTTGCACCAATGCCGCCACCAGCCTGAGAGGCTTCATTGGATTTATAAACAGTTACACCCGAAACCAGTTCTGCGGCGACATTGTCAAAATCAAAAGTACGGTCACCTGTAGTATTCGGAAGGATACGACCATTCAGACTTACAAGGTTAAAGTCCGGTCCAAAACCACGGACAGTAACTTTGCTACCTTCACCGTTTTGGCGGTCAATGGATACACCAGTAATACGTTGCAGAGATTCTGCTAAGTTGGTATCCGGGAATTTACCGATATCTTCTGCTGAAATTGCATCAACCACGCCGGTAGATTCGCGCTTGATGTCCATTGCGCGCTCCAAACTACCACGGATACCGGTTACCAGTACTTCTTCCGTTACTGCAGCTTCTTGCGCCATTGCAACAACACAAAGGCTGGAGCTTATTGCGGCTACCAGCGCTTTCTGTTTGAACTTAGTATTTAGTTGGTCATTAATTCTCATATTGGAAGACTCTCCTCAACTATTAATGTTATTTTTTAAGGTCTTGTCATTATTTTTAGCGGTATACAACACGTGCTTATTCGTACAGCCGAAGATATTGATTGTGCATATACACGCCAGAACACGAGCGAGCCTAGTTTAACAGTACTTTCAAACAAATCAATTGTCTGACCATATTACGATGGGATCGGTTACACCCTCGTTTAGGATAAAGCGAGGGCCTATTCCTGCAAGCAACATCAAAATGGTTTTAAATAGCAATCCGCCCCTACTCTACTGTGACCGATTTCGCCAAATTACGCGGTTGATCCACATCGGTGCCTTTGATGATTGCTACATAGTAACTAAGCAACTGTAGCGGAAGGGTGTAAATGATGGGAGCGATCCAATCATGGGTGTGTGGCACATTAATGACTCGCATGGTCTCATCAGATTCAAATCTGGCATTCGCATCGGCAAACACAAATAGAATACCACCGCGTGCGCGCACTTCTTCTACGTTGGATTTCAATTTTTCCAACAATTCATTGTTCGGTGCTACGACAATAATAGGCATCTCAGCGTCAATTAAAGCCAGTGGACCATGTTTTAATTCGCCCGCCGCATAAGCTTCTGCGTGAATATAGGAAATTTCTTTTAACTTCAGTGCCCCTTCCATTGCAATCGGGTACTGATCTCCTCTACCAAGAAATAGGCTATGGTGCTTATCCGCAAACTCCTCTGCCAGGCCTTCAATTTGATCTGCCAAGCTCAAACTCTCTTCTAATTTGGTCGGTACACTTTTCAGTGCTTCAACCAGTTCTTTTTGTTTTGCTTCATCAAGCCCATTGTATTTGCCAATCGCAATTACCATCATCGCCAAACCAACCAGTTGTGTTGTAAACGCCTTGGTAGAAGCCACACCAATTTCAGCACCTGCCCGTGTCATAAAAGCCAGATCGCTTTCTCTAACCAAAGATGAGCCCGCCACATTACAAATCGTTAAACTTCCCAGATAACCTAATTCTTTTGACAACCTCAGTGCTGCTAAAGTGTCTGCCGTCTCACCAGATTGAGAAATCGTAACAAGCAAACTATTGGGTTGAACAAATGATTTGCGATAACGAAACTCTGAGGCAATTTCTACGTTGCAACTAACGCCGGCCAAAGACTCCAACCAATAGCGCGCAACCATTCCGCTGTGATAACTCGTTCCACATGCAACTATCTGTACATGTTTTACTTTTTCAAATAACTCGCTCGCACCATTCCCAAATGTTTCGTCCAACACGCTATCCTGACTTAGTCGTCCTTCTAGTGTGTTGTTCACGGCACTCGGTTGCTCATAAATTTCCTTAAGCATGTAGTGTCTGTACTGGCCTTTATCTCCCGCGTCATAACTCGCCGTACTCTCGTGAATTTCCCTTTCAACTTCTTGGCCATCTTTGTCAAAAATATTAATTTTGTGCCGAGTAATTTCCGCAACGTCGCCCTCTTCAAGAAAAATAAAACGGCGTGTAACTGGCAAGAGCGCTAATTGATCCGATGCAATAAAGTTTTCACCTATGCCTAGACCAATCACCAAGGGACTACCCGAACGTGCTACGACAAGTCGACTGTTGTCCTCTTTATCCATAATAACCGTGCCATAGGCACCTTCGAGCTGGGCGACAGCTTTTTTTACTGCTTCCAACAGTGAGCTACTATCTGATAATTCTTTTTCCACCAAATGCGCAATCACTTCAGTGTCGGTATCGGATTCAAATTCAAAACCATCTGATTTAAGTGAGGCCCGCAAACTTTCATGGTTTTCGATAATGCCATTGTGAACAACAGCAATATTATTTTTGGAGGTGTGAGGGTGTGCATTGCGTTCACTGGGTTCGCCGTGCGTTGCCCAACGAGTATGAGCAATACCCGTCCCACCAGGAAGTGGATTTAATTCCACAGCATCACTTAGCTCTTTGACTTTACCCAGGCGCCTAACACGTTGAAGATTAGCGTGTGAATCGATTACTGCAACGCCGGCCGAATCGTAGCCGCGATATTCCAATCGACGCAGTCCCTCAACCAAAATTTCAACCACATCCCTTTGCGCAACTGCGCCGACTATTCCACACATAACTTAAGCTCCAATAAAATTAAGAAGTTTTCGCGCGAATGACTTTCACGCCTTGATTTTGAATGTGCTTACGGTCCATATCCGGAAGCAAATCATCTGTAACTAATACATCCACCTGTGACCATGACAGCTCTACATTATGAATTTTACGTTGAATTTTTTCAGATTCAGCCATCACAATTACTTCTCTTGCGACTTCAGCCATTACACGACTTAAGCTGTAAAGTTCGTTATAGGTTGTGGTTCCACGCTCAACATCCAGGCCATCGGCACCCACAAAAAATTGGTCAAAGTCGTAGGCTCTCAAAACCTGTTCCGCCAGCTGACCCTGAAAGGATTCAGATTGCGCATCCCAGGTTCCACCTGTCATAAGCAAGGTCGGCTCATTCTCAAGCTCAGTAAGGGCTTCAGCAATATTGAGACAATTACACATTACAACCAAGCCTTGACGGGAAGACAGCTCTGGAACCAGGGCTGCGGTGGTATAACCGCTGTCGATAATAATGCGATTGTGATCACGAATTAGGCTGACTGCTGATCTAGCCAAAGCGATCTTTCGTTTCGAAACCTGCTCGCCCATGCCTTGGCTCACATACTCTCTAGGAAGGGGGACGGCACCGCCGTATTTGCGCAACAACAATCCATTATTCTCCAGTGCGGTCAAATCCTTACGAACCGTGACCTCCGAGGTAGCGAATTGTTGCGCAAGCATTTCAACACTCACCTCCCCATTTTGATTGAGAAGCTCAATGATCTCGCGTCTACGTTCCTGTGTATTTCGTTTAATCATTTTGGTGTTTTTACTGAGTTATCGCCGCGAAACCAGCTTTCGTTTCGCCATATTAAGTTTCGTTTCGAAAGTATTTTAATGGTCCAGCCTAAATATGCAAGCTTTTTCCCCGGCTATGCTACTATCGCAGCGAGCTTCACCCATTGGAGCGCGTTATGAGCCTGTCTCGGTTTCGCAAGGAAATATGCGATCTAAGCCACGCAGATGAAGATCTGTGTGTCGCGTCGCTACTTAAGCAGATAAAACACCCGCTGGAAGACCTTGAATTCGCGGTTGAACTCATCCAGATCTCACGCCAACAAAAGGTGAAAGGGGGTCTTGATGCTTTTCTATTGGAATTTGGATTGAGTAATACCGAAGGCGTCGCATTGATGTGTCTGGCCGAGGCCCTTCTTCGAATTCCTGATGCGGCTACCGCAGACGAGCTCATCGCAGAAAAGCTTTTGCAAGGAAACTGGCAACAACATTTAGGCCATTCAGAATCCCTCTTCGTCAATGCATCTTCTTGGGGCTTGCTACTTACTGGCAAATTTATTCGCTTTGAATATTCTCAAGAAAACTGGGTTCAAAAATTACTAGCCCGACTTGGAGAGCCGGTTTTAAGAGAAGCCATGCTGCAAGCAATGCGTATCATGGCTAAACAATATGTACTCGGTGCGGATATCCAACGCGCACACGCGCGCAGTAGAACCTACTATCCTCCCAACACGCGATTTTCTTTTGATATGCTCGGTGAAGCCGCCCGCACACAAACCGACGCACAACGTTTTTTCGAATCTTACCGCCAAGCGATTAACTACATTGGTGAAAACAATACGGAAGTGGATCCGCATAACGCAAACGGCATTTCCATTAAGCTCTCCGCTTTACACCCACGCTATGAAGTCAATCAGCGAACAAGGGTGCTCGAAGAACTTTATCCCAGACTTTTGGAATTAGCGCAACTCGCACATCATTTTAATCTCGGCTTTAATATTGACGCAGAAGAAAGTGAGCGCCTGGAAATTTCACTCGATCTTTTTAGTCGGCTTGCAAACGAGCCCACCTTATCAAACTGGCGTGGGCTCGGTTTTGTCTTACAGGCTTATCAAAAGCGTGCGCCAAAAGTAGCGGAATATTTGATAGCACTGGCAAAGCAAACCCAACGCCATTTTATGATTCGTTTGGTAAAAGGCGCGTACTGGGACAGGGAAATTAAATACGCACAAGAAAATGGTTACGAAGACTATCCGGTTTTTACTCGTAAAGTGAACACCGATTTAAGTTATTTGCTTTGCGCCCAGTTACTGCTGGCTGAACAAGACGCTATTTTTCCACAGTTTGCCACACACAATGCCCATACGCTCGCGAGTATTTATCAACTTGCCAAGGGTAAAAATTTCGAATTTCAACGCTTACATGGTATGGGCGATATATTGTATGAAACTTTTCTGAAGGAACATGATGTACCGATTCGTGTTTACGCTCCTGTGGGAATACACAAGGATTTATTGCCTTATCTCGTAAGGCGCTTGTTGGAAAATGGGGCAAATAGCTCATTCGTTAATCGGTTTTTAGATAAAAAAACACCCGCTAATCAACTTGTTTTTAACGTTGAAGAGAAAGTAAAAACAAATAAGAAAAACAGCAGCTACAGGCATCCCTCCATTCCGCTGCCGAAGTTTCTTTATAAAGATGCACAGTTCCCACGTTTAAATTCGATTGGTGTGGATTTAAACAACGATACTGTAAGTCTAGATTTACTTGATGCCATAAGTGCCTACAATCCAGATCAAGTTGTTTTAATGGAAGAAAATCTTGATGTCGATGCTTGTATCAGAAAATCCAGAGATTCGTTTAATATTTGGAAGCGAACACCCATTGAAAAACGCGTCGAAATTATCGAGTTGTTTGCGAATACCTTACAAACAAAACAAAGAGATTTTATTGCGCTTATTTGCCACGAAGGCAAGCGCACAGTTAAAGACGCGGTTAGTGAGTTACGCGAAGCTATAGATTTTTGTCGTTATTATTCCAGTAGTGCACGAAAATGTTTTTCCCTAGCGCTGGACTTAGAAAGCCCGACCGGTGAAAGTAATCAGCTCCATTATTTTGGGCGTGGCCCAATGGTTTGCATCAGCCCCTGGAATTTCCCTCTGGCAATTTTTGTCGGTCAAATTGTAGCAGCACTGATTTGCGGAAACACGGTGTTGGCGAAACCCGCGGAGCAAACACCAAAAATCGCTTCTCTTGCAACAGAGGTCATGCATGCATGTGGCCTGCCAAAGGATGTATTGCAACTGGTAATTGGCGATGCAGAAGTTGGCAAACAACTTGTCGCCAACGAAAATATCGCTGGTGTAATTTTTACAGGATCTTCGCAAGCAGCAAAACATATTCAACATGCTCTTGCTTTACATAAAGGGCCGATTAAGCCGCTAATTGCCGAAACCGGCGGCGTAAATACCATGATTGTGGATTCAAGTGCGCTGTTAGAACAGGTTTGTGATGATGTCATTCAATCTGCATTCTCTAGCGCAGGACAACGCTGTTCAGCTTTACGGGTATTGTTTGTACAAAATGATATTGCCGATTCGCTAATAGAAATGTTGCAGGGCGCCTGTGCTGAATTACAACTCGGGTCGCCAATGAATTTGTCATCTGACATCGGGCCCGTCATTGACAAGGAAGCACTTGAAAAAATTCACCACCACATTGAGAAAATGAAAACAGATGCGAGCTGTCTTTTTTCATGGCCATTGGATCAAACACCGGTGTCTGACACCTATGTAGGCCCGTACATCTTCGAGCTAAAAACTTTAAGCCAAATGTCAGAAGAGATTTTCGGCCCGATTCTGCACCTTATTCGTTTTAAGGCAACAGAATTGCCCAATATTCTGGAGGATATCAATAATAGCCAGTTTGGTTTAACGCTCGGTATACACTCACGCATAAGTGGGCGCGCACAGCAAATTTTTGAAAAGGTGAATATCGGCAACGTGTACGTTAATCGCAATATGATCGGCGCAGTAGTCGGCGTTAATCCCTTTGGTGGAATGGGTCTGAGCGGAACTGGCCCAAAAGCTGGTGGACCGCACTACCTTGAGCACTTAATGGTGGAAAAAACCCTGACCGTCAACACCGTAGCTACGGGCGGCAATGTTAAACTCTTACAGGATTTGAAAGAAGATTGATCCTGAATTCAAGAGATACAGTATGTTAAGAATTGCATTGGTACAGCTTGTTAGTTCTGCCCGCCCTGAAGATAACCTCAGGATAGTGGATACCTTACTTACAGAGTGTGCACGACAACATGCACATTTTGTTGTACTGCCCGAGAATTTTCTTGCCTATGGTAGCCAAATAAATCTTTTCTCTCGCGAGCAACTCGCTGAACTACGAGATCACATTTGTAAATTGGCTGTGAAATACAATCTCTGGATTGTGGCTGGCTCCATGCCCTGGTATAACGAAGATGAAAATAAGCCTTCTTCAACTTGTTTTGTATTCAATAACTCAGGAGAGCAAGTCACTTGCTACCAAAAGATGCATCTATTTGATGCTGACGTAACGGATGCAATGGGCTCCTACCGCGAATCAGATATATATTGTGCCGGATCAACACCTGGTATTATCGACTCTCCCTGGGGAAAATTTGGCTTAGGTATTTGTTACGATTTAAGATTTCCGGAATATTTTCGTTTTCTAGCTGATCAAGATGTCTTAGGTGTTTTTTTGCCATCAGCTTTTACTTATGTTACCGGTCAAGCACACTGGGAAGTACTTTTGCGTGCACGCGCAATTGAAAATCAACTATTTATGTTCGCTGCCAACCAAGGCGGCGAGCATTCAGCAACGCGGAAAACCTGGGGAGAAAGCATGATAGTTAATCCCTGGGGAAGCGTCGTAAAAAAGACTGGATTAGGAGAAGCATTGGTAATCGCAGATATTAATCTGAATGAGCTTACTGATTTGCAAAAAAAAATGCCGGTATTAAAACACAGGAAATTATTGAACCGACAAACCTAATAAGCCGTTTTTTAATTCCTCATTAGGTGGTTTCGGCCCTATCCAGGCGCCTAGAATTAAAGGAACAAGTTCTCTCGATTCTATTTTCCCTTGAATCTCGCCATTATGTTTTATTGTGGTAACACCATCTTGTAGTTCTATTACTAGCTCGGCGTTTTCTTTCAAATTGGGAATAATACTTCGTAATTTGTCACTATCGGACTGATAGTCGTAACACTGTTTCAATTTACATTGTCCCTCAAAACTGTCATCAAGGGAGTCTTGAATATCTTTTCCGGTTACATCTCTTTTTAATACCAGCCGAATAACGCTGGGTTCTGAAGATGAGATAATCGCAGACGCGTCATTCACTTTACTGAGCATATAAAGACCCGCCACATAAACCTTGACCCTAAACATGGTGGCTACGCGCGTACCCACACCATTTAGAATGAGTTGTTTTCCATTGAGGGAATAGGACTCGTTGAAAGAAACATCATGCAAACGAACATCTGCACTACAAAGGTAACTTATGACCGTACCAAGAAAGACTGCGACGAATCGTTTGAATCGTTTCATACACCAACTACTCAAGGTTTCAATACACACTTGTATTGAAAGAATAGTCGCCAACCAACGGGGCTGCCGGGTGTTTTAATATCTGTTTTTTCTAAAAAAATCTAACAACAGACATGTTGGCTTCTGTCAGTGGTGGCCACCAATTCTGGACGATCCGGCAGATCTTTGGGTATGACGTTGCTTTTATTTTGGGCCGAGTCACATAGACCATATTTTTTAGTATGCCGAAGAGTCCAGCCATACCAATAAACACATTGGTATACGAATTTAAGCGAGTTCTTTGGCGCGTAGGACTCTGGTTCGCCACTTGGCTAATACGAATACATTAAAGAAGTGTAGTGCACCTACAACGAGTAAGACCAATCCAATTTTCTTGCTTAAAAACTCTATTGCTAATCGAGTGCTGTTAATGTCATCACCGGTTTGAAGTGCAAGCAATATGTAGCCCATGTTTAGCAGATAAAAGCCGACCACTAATAGATGGTTTACTGAATCTGCGAGATCCTCATTTCCGAGAAAGCTATCAATGAGGAATATTCGACCATTTTTGCTTAGTGTCCTAGCCACCCAAATAGTCATTGCAATACTGATAGCGAGATAGATTAAATAGCTTAGTTCTACAATCATGTTTTTCTCCTCAACTCTTTCATTTGTTATCCCAAGCTTACTCATTGAGAAGACAAACACCTTCCTAAACGATCATCTAATAGCAAAAATTTTAATAACCTTTTAAAAACAATGACTTATAGATATTCCATATTTATCATTCAGGAATGGTATTGAGATTAGATTCGGAAAACCTAGCCTAATTTGGGTTGGATCTGAACTGCGCGGGGGATACACCGCATACTTCTTTGAAGGCTGAGTAAAAATTTGACTGGGATCTAAAACCTACCTGCATACTAATAGAAAGCACTGATGCTTCTGGTTCATTTACAAGCAGTTTCTGAGCTTCTTCTATTCTAATATCTCTAATATAGCGTGAATAATTTTTACCGAAGTGAGTATTGATCAATTCCGACAGTTGATGACTACTGAGGTTGAGCCTTTTGGCTAAATGGGAGAGATTCAAGTTTTCATCCTGATAAACCTTTTCTTCTTCCATTAAATTATTCAGAGAATTTAATTTTTCCTGGATATCAATTTTTAATAATGTCGACTGAAGATAGCCCAAAGCTAAGGCTTCGTTTAGTTCTAAAACTACATTGGGTTTCGCTAGCAACATAAACACGACCAAAATGTAAGCTAAAGCAATGCTATTGGCGTAAATCCAATAAAACCATTCTGTATGGGTATAAGCTACGAATATACCCACAGCAAGAATAAGGAGTGCCATAATAGAAAATAAACTGAAGAATAAAAATTCCTCTTTGAATCGCTTGCGTAATTTACGAACCTTAAAGAGAATGAAACAGAGCCACAAGCAGTAGATAGTGCCTAAGGCGAAACTAATCAAAATAACTACATTATTATTGTCTGAAGAAAATATTAGTAGGACAGGTAGTAAGTTTAATAATAGCGTCGGTGTGATTTTTAGGTCAGGAAATAATATTTCTCGGCTAAAGAAATAAAACGATGGCGGTACAGTTAAAATGCACAAACGATAGAAGAAGTTATTCAGCGCCTCAAATTCATTCAAAATATACTGTAGATGCCCAATTTGAAGTCCGCACAATCCGGCAGTAAGAAAAAAACAAGAAAATAATGCAATGTGAGATTTATTTAAACTATCAATGTAGATGAAATAAATAACTAGCAGAATACACGCTGAAACTAAAGAATAGCCTATTGCGATTAGAGACGCATAATCAATGATTCCCAGCATTACTAAGACTTTGCGCTATTTCTTCACCGGGCGCTTCCAGCCATCAATATTTTTCTGTCGAGCACGTGCAACAACTAATTGTTTTTCTCCAACATCAGATGTGACAACTGCTCCCGCTCCAATTGTTGCTTCTGCACCTATAAACACCGGGGCAACCAATGCAGTATTAGAGCCAACGAATACCCGGTCACCGATTTCTGTGAGGTGCTTGTTGGCGCCATCGTAATTGCAGGTAATGGTTCCAGCTCCAATATTCACATCGTCACCAACTTCCGCGTCGCCAATATAGCTAAGGTGGTTGACCTTACTACCTTTACCTATGTGTGCTTTTTTTGTTTCTACGAAATTGCCAAGTTTTGCACCTCGTTCAAGGTGGCTGTCAGGTCTTACCCTGGCAAAAGGACCAATAGTACATTCTTCTGAAATAAAGGAATTTTCAACAATCGTGTTCGCATAAATAGTTGTGCCTGATTCGATCGTAGAATTTTTGATTATGCAATTAGGCCCAATAACGACGTTTTCACCAAGCTTAACATTTCCTTCAAATATACAATTAATGTCGATTTCACAATCTGAACCCACTTCCAGGCTTCCGCGACAATCAAATCTTTTTGGGTCTCGTAAACTTACACCTTGTTCAAGTAAGGCGTTTGCGGTTTCTTTCTGGTAAATTCGTTCAAGTTCCGCTTGTTGTTTTCTATCGTTAACACCGGCCACTTCATGTTCACTTTCCGGGTGAATGCCCACTACTTCAACACCATTACTTACCGCAATTTCAATAAGATCAGTTAGATAGTACTCCCCTTGTGAATTTTCATTTGTAAGCATTGGTAACCAGGTTTTAAGGTGTTTAGCTTGTAAAGCCATTACACCTGTATTTACTTCCGAGATATCTAACTGTTCTTTGTTCGCGTCTTTTTGTTCTACTATTGCCGTTATTTTACCGTTTGGGTTTCTGATTATGCGCCCGTAGCCTTGAGGCTTTTGGACTTTTACAGTAAGCAAGCCCATTTTTTTTTCACTTACAACACTCAAGAGGTTTTTAAGTGTTTGCGTTTTAATTAAAGGCACATCTCCGTAAAGAATGAGAACTGTTGCCTCGTTATTAATAAAAGGCTCGGCCTGTTGAACTGCATGGCCTGTTCCCAACTGTTCGGTTTGCTCAACGAAGTTATAAGTCTGGGTGCGATATTCTTCTCTGACCTGGTCTCCACCAAAACCTACAACTAAATGAATCTTACTGGCTTCAAGTTCGGCTGAGCGATTTAATACATGTCCGACAAAAGGTTTGCCCGCCAACTTATGAAGAACCTTGGGTTTTTTTGAGCGCATACGTGTGCCTTTTCCGGCAGCGAGAATTACGACTTCAATCATGGCTTTACTCCCTGAAATTACTTCAGCTATTCACCAATCCAATTTATTAAAACATTGAGATAAGTAATTCATCCACTAAACCCTGCTCTTTAGCTCGAGTTAGTATTGAACTCTAAAAAAAAGGCCGTTTTAATAAACGGCCCCTTCTATACTAAACGAAATCTTACTTTAATTTCTTTTTGATTTGCTGCAAAGTCCGCAGCTGCGCAACTGCTTCGGCCAATTGGGCGGCCGCTTTGGAATAATCCATCTCGCCACTTTGATTGGCCAGAGCCTGCTCAGCTTCCTGCTTGGCTTTTTCAGCGGCCGCTTCATCCATATCACCAGCGCGCAGCGCTGTATCTGCAAGCACTGTCACGGTATGAGGTTGTACTTCCACGTAGCCGCCACTCAGGTAGTAAATTTCTTCTTCCCCGCCTTGCGTAGTTAGACGAATTGGCCCGGGCTTTAAGGCCGTTAGCAAGGGCGCGTGACCGTAGGTAATACCCAATTCACCTTCAGTGCCAGTGGCAACAATCATTTCCACCAGCCCCGAAAACAGGGATTCTTCAGCACTTACAATGTCACAATGTACTGTCATTGCCATGGTTATTGCCTCGCGACTAAATTAAGCCGCTTTCTCCGCTAATTTCTGCGCTTTCTCGATAGCTTCGTCAATGCCGCCGACCATATAAAAGGCTTGTTCAGGCAAGTGATCATATTCACCTGACAACAATCCTTTAAAGCCAGAAATGGTGTCTTTAAGGCTGACATATTTACCCGGTGATCCAGTGAATACTTCCGCAACGTGGAAAGGCTGAGAAAGGAAACGCTCAATTTTACGTGCACGGGATACAGTCAATTTGTCTTCTTCTGACAGTTCATCCATACCCAAAATGGCGATGATATCTTTCAATTCTTTGTAACGTTGCAATACAGATTGCACACCACGTGCAACTTCATAATGTTCTTGACCAATAACCAGTGGATCGAGCTGACGTGATGTTGAATCCAGGGGGTCAATCGCTGGGTAAATACCTTTTGCAGCAATATCTCGGCTCAGTACAACAGTTGAGTCCAAGTGAGCAAAGGTGGTTGCGGGTGAGGGGTCAGTCAAGTCATCAGCTGGTACATAAACAGCTTGGATAGAGGTGATCGAACCGGTTTTAGTTGAAGTGATACGCTCTTGAAGAACACCCATTTCTTCCGCAAGTGTCGGCTGGTAACCCACCGCTGAAGGCATACGGCCAAGAAGCGCGGATACTTCTGTACCGGCAAGTGTATAACGGTAGATATTGTCGACAAACAACAACACGTCTTTACCTTCGTCACGAAATTTTTCTGCCATGGTCAAGCCGGTCAAGGCAACACGCAATCTGTTTCCGGGTGGCTCATTCATCTGACCGTAAACCATCGCCACTTTGGACTGAGCAAAGTCTTCAACATTTACCACACCAGCTTCCTGCATTTCGAAGTAGAAGTCGTTACCTTCACGAGTACGCTCTCCCACGCCCGCAAAAACAGAAAGACCACTGTGTTCGGTTGCGATGTTGTTGATCAATTCCATCATGTTTACGGTTTTACCAACACCCGCACCCCCGAAAAGACCAACCTTACCACCCTTGGCAAAAGGACAAACCAAGTCAATAACTTTAATACCGGTTTCAAGCAATTCCTCAGAAGCAGCTAGCTCATCATAAGAAGGCGCTTTGCGGTGAATAGGTGCAACTTCTTTTTCTCCGATGGGACCTTTTTCATCAATGGGATTGCCGAGCACGTCCATAATGCGGCCAAGCGTTTCGGTTCCAACCGGCACGGAAACTGGCGCACCAGTGTTGCTAACTTCTAGACCACGGCTAATGCCCTCTGAGGAACCCATCGCAATTGCGCGTACAACGCCGTCACCAAGTTGTTGCTGTACTTCAAGTGTCAGGCCTTTACCCTCCACTTTTAATGCGTCGTAAACTTTAGGTACCGAATCACGTGGAAATTCCACGTCGATAACTGCACCAATAATTTGTACGATACGTCCGCTACTCATGTTCGCTTCCTCGTAATTTCTTAAGCTATAAATTCAAATTCTGTAGTAATAAATCGTTTGCTGTGTTTCTAAACCGCTGCCGCACCGCCAACAATTTCAGACAGCTCTTGCGTAATTGCTGCCTGTCGCGCTTTGTTGTACGCCAACTGCAAGTCGTTTATTAGGTCACCTGCGTTATCCGTTGCGCTTTTCATTGCAATCATCCGCGCTGCTTGTTCACAAGCACCGTTCTCAACAACCGCCTGATAAACCTGAGATTCGATATAGCGAATCAACAAGCCATCCAGAAGATCAACTGCGTCAGGCTCATAAATGTAATCCCAGCTGTGCGTCAGTTTTTCATCTTCAATAGGTAACAAGGGCAACAATTGTTGGATGTGAGGTGTTTGTGTCATAGTGTTAACAAATTCGTTAGCAACAAGATACAACTTATCGATCTTGCCTTCGGCAAAAGCATCTAACATGACTTTTACACTGCCGATCAAATTATTTACTGATGGCTCTTCACCAATATCTCGGACCGAAGCCACAATATTACCGCCCACGCTTTTGAAAAAAGCAGCGCCCTTTGCTCCCACTAAACACAAGTCAGAGGGTACACCCTTGTCTGACCATTCCTTACTGTGCATCACTACCGTTTTAAAGGCATTGACGTTTAAACCTCCACACAAGCCGCGATCGGTTGAAACAACAATGTATCCAACTCGTTTGACTTCGCGCTCTTCCAGATAGGTGTGTTTGTATTCAGAATTACCATTGGCGATGTGACCCACTACTGCACGAATATGTTGTGCATAGGGTTTGCCTACTTGCATACGATCCTGGGCGCGACGCATTTTACTGGCCGCGACCATTTCCATTGCGCTGGTAATTTTTTGCGTGTTTTTAATACTACCGATTTTGGTACGTATTTCCTTACCGGATGCCATCGTGTCTTACCAGGTTTGAGTCGCTTTGAAGTTATCAAGTGCAGCTTTTAATTTTTCTGCAGTCTCGTCGCTGTATGCGCCGGTGTCCATATCTTTCATCACGTCAGCATGTGAGCTGTTCATGTAAGAAAGCAAAGAGGATTCAAAGTCACCGATTTTTTTCACTTCAACATCTTTCAGGTAACCTTCGTTAGCTGCATATACAACCACACCCATTTCGGCCACACCCAAGGGCGAATATTGTTTTTGCTTCATCAATTCAGTTACGCGTTCACCGTGTTCCAATTGCGCCTTGGTTGCATCGTCAAGATCAGATGCAAACTGTGAGAAAGCAGCAAGTTCTCGATACTGCGCCAAAGCCGTTCGGATACCACCGGATAATTTCTTGATGACTTTTGTTTGTGCTGCACCGCCCACACGCGAAACCGAAATACCGGCATTCATTGCTGGGCGAATACCCGCGTTAAACAAATCAGACTCCAGAAAGATTTGTCCATCAGTAATAGAAATTACGTTGGTGGGTACAAACGCAGAAACATCACCTGCTTGCGTTTCAATTACCGGCAAAGCGGTAAGTGAACCTGTTTGGCCTTTAACTTCGCCATTAGTGCATTGCTCAACATAGTTTGCATTGACACGCGCTGCACGCTCCAACAAACGTGAATGCAAATAGAATACGTCACCCGGGTAGGCTTCACGCCCTGGGGGTCTACGCAGCAACAATGAAATCTGGCGATAAGCCCAAGCTTGTTTGGTTAAATCATCATAAATAATTAAAGCATCTTCGCCTCGATCGCGGTAGTACTCACCCATGGTGCAACCGGCAAATGGAGCCAGGAATTGCATGGAAGCCGGATCCGACGCAGTCGCTGCAACCACAATGGTATGTTCCATTGCACCGTGTTCTTCCAGCTTGCGTACAACTGCAGCAACAGATGAAGCTTTTTGACCAACTGCCACATAAATACATTTAATGCCGGTGCCTTTCTGGTTGATGATGGCATCAACCGCAACCGCTGTTTTACCCGTTTGGCGGTCACCAATAATCAACTCGCGTTGTCCGCGACCAATGGGCACCATAGTGTCGATACACTTCAAACCAATTTGCACAGGCTGGTCAACGGATTGACGAGCAATTACCCCGGGTGCAACTTTTTCGATCGCATCTGTTTTAGTAGCATTAACAGGACCTTTACCATCGATGGGGTTGCCCAAGGCATCAACGACACGGCCTTGTAATTCAGGTCCAACGGGCACTTCAAGAATTCGGCCGGTGCATTTACAGCTTTGCCCTTCCGCAACACCTTTGTAGTCACCGAGTACAACTGCACCGACAGAGTCACGCTCAAGGTTAAGGGCGATACCATAAACACCGCCTTCAAATTCAATCATCTCGCCGTACATAACTTCGGCAAGACCGTGGATGCGAATAATACCGTCGGTAACCGATACCACGGTGCCTTCATTTTGCGCTTCAGTGCTAACAGTTAAACTGTCGATGCGCTGTTTGATAATTTCGCTAATTTCTGAAGGATTCAGTTGTTGCATACTGGTAGTCCTATAAGTTTTTTAAATCGTTTTATACGCCCATAGCTTCGGCAAGTTTTGCCAAGCGGCCTTTCACTGAACTATCGATAACTGTATCGCCCGCACGAACCAAAGCGCCACCAATCAAAGCTTTATTAATTGATGTATGTAGGTGCACTTCTCGATCCAGTTTTTTGCTCAGAATGTTTTTCAATTTTTCTGCAATCGCATCGTCAATAGCAAAGGCACTTTGCACTTCAACTTCAACGGTTTTTTCCTGATTTGCTTTGTACAGTTCGTAAAGTTCGCTGATTTCTTTTGACAAACTCAAGCGCTTGTTTTCAGCGAGCACTCTGACAAAGTTTTGTTGTGTTGGATTAAGCTTATCTCCACAAACCTCGACAAACATCGCACTTTTTTGTTCAGGTGTTAAAGTTGGCGAAGCGAGCACTTTGACGATGTTGTTTTCATTCGTCAGCGCCGCCATTAAACTCAAAGCAGAAGACCAGGAAGCCAAATCTTTTTGATCACGCGCAAATTCAAATGCCGCTTTGGCATAAGGACGTGCAAGCGTAGTAAGTTCAGCCATAACTAGAGTTCCGCTGCCAATTTATTCAGAATATCGCCGTGAGCTTTTTCGTCGATAGATGCTCCAAGAACTTTCTCGGCACCACTCAAGGCCAATGCGGCGACTTTACCACGCAGCTCTTCTTTCGCTTGCGAGATCTCACGCTCAATTTCAGCGTGGGCTGCCGCTTTAATACGGTCGGCTTCGCTCACAGCTTGGCCTTTCGCTTCTTCTACAATTTGACTCGCGCGCTTATTTGCTTGCTCAACGATTTCCGAAGCTTTTACTTTGGCTTCTTTAAGTTGTTCGGCGACTTTTTGCTGGGTTAATTCCAAATCTTTATCAGCACGTTCTGCGGCTTCCAAGCCTTCACTGATACGTTGCTGGCGTGCCGCCATGGCTCCGACAATCGGCGGCCAAACATATTTGTAACAAAACCAAACGAACACGATAAACGCGATGGTTTGTCCAATAATTGTTGCGTTAAAGTTCACTCTCTAACCTCTCAAATAGTTAATGTGAGTGTTTGCAGGAAACTTATTGCGCACCAGCGGCTTGTAATGCAGCGATAAAGGGGTTAGCAAAAGTAAACCACATGCCGATACCAATACCGATCATGGTAATTGCATCGATCAAACCTGCAACCAGAAACATTTTCACTTGCAATGCAGGTGCTTGCTCAGGTTGACGCGCCGCGCCTTCAAGGAACTTACCACCCAATAATCCAAAGCCGATGGCTGTACCGAGAGCGCCCATGCCTAAAACAAGTAGCACGCCTAGTACGGTCATAGAAAGAATGGATTCCATTTTTGCCTCCAGAGTTTTTTAGAAAAATAAATTTAATTCATTAATGTTCTTCGTGTGCCATGCTGAGATAAACAATCGTCAACATCATGAACACGAAAGCTTGTAAAACAATGACCAGAATATGGAAAACGGCCCAAACAAAGTGCGCGGGTAATTGCCAAAAACCGAGCAACATTGCAATCAAAATAAATATCAATTCACCTGCATAAAGGTTACCGAACAAACGCAACGCAAGAGAAATTGGTTTGGCTAAAAGTGCAATACCTTCAAGCAATAGGTTAAAAGGAATCATCCACTTACCGAAGGGCTGAAAGCACAACTCTCCGAGAAAGCCGCCGACGCCTTTTACTTTAATGCTGTAGTAAATGATCATAACAAACACCCCTATCGACATCGCAAAGGTAGTATTTGGATCGGTAGTGGGAACCACTTTGAAAAACAAATGTGGATCGCCAGATATCCATTGCGCCGCCAGCGGCAACCAATCTACTGGAATCAAATCCATAAAATTCATAAGAAAAACCCACACAAAAATTGTGAGTGCGAGCGGGGCAATGAGGGGGTTATGACCGTGAAAGGTGTCTTTCACATTTTTATCAACAACCTCAACCACCATTTCTACGAAATTTGTGAGGCCGCTTGGCGCTTCTTTGGCGGACTTTTCTGCCTTGCTGGCGACTTTGCGAAAAATAAAACAAAACAGCACCCCAAGGAATACTGACCAGCCAATGGTGTCCACGTGAAAAGCCCAAAATCCCATGTCTTTGGCTTCCTTGGCACTGTGGGCCAAGGTCCATTCATCATGGTGTAGCGTGTGGGTGCTCCCATCTGCATGGTGACGAACGTAACCCGCTGGCAATTTGCCATAGGTCATATTCTGAAGATGGTGCTGTATATAGCCAGTTGGGGTGAGTTCGCCTTCGCTCGCCATAAAGAATTCGCGCCCTTAATTAGCAATTAATATTTGTATATCGCTTTGCAATTTGAATAGCAATTAACCACTGCAACAGTATCAAACTGCCATAACCCGCCAATAAAGCCTCCACTTGCAACGGTGTAACATTTTTAAACACCAGTACAAATCCCAAAACGGCTAGAAATAACTTGCCGAATTCGCCTTTATAAAATGACTTGGCAATCTGCTGTGTGTCATCTGTATTGCGAACACGAAAGGCATAAAAGGTGAAATAGGCATTGGGCAAGAGGTAGATGAGCGCCCCCCAAAAAAAGGACTGCATCCACAATTCGCTAAACACGTTTAGCGTGACCAATAGAGGCGCCATCACCAGCAGCTGCACTGCCAGTGTGAATTTAAGGGGGCTCTTAATGGCTTTTGCAGCCTTGTTTTCTTGTTGATCGCTGCCTGTCACGTTTGTCACAACAGCCCTCTGATTCCCATCTTTCGTCTCTCCGCAGCGCAAAATAACCTAGTTCCAGCGCTGCTGAAAGCTTTTCACTCTCACTCAATAGGGGGAAATTCAGACTGATCGGTAAGAACCCGCGATTTCGCCTTCACTTAACACCAGTTACGCCCGCAGTATTGCCAGAATAGTCCTCTGACGGGCGGTGGAGATTATAGGGAGTACTTACCGCATGATCAAGGCAAGAGGTGAATATTCAGGCCGAAATCAGGCTGTATTTTTCCCAATGCTGCCCATGCAAGATGGAGAGAGATATGAAAACCCAAAATACAGCTCAATTCAGCCAGTTCGGGAGGAGGCTATTCGCCTATTTTGCTCGCGATTGCGGCTAATTGCATTTCCACGCGCTTTATTTCGCGAATCACCGAAAGACGATTCAGCTCCATAAAAAACCACAAGCGCAGAACGACTACCCCCAGGAAGCAGATCAAAGTGCCCGCAAGCCAATTGATTTTAGAAGGAAGCTGTTCTGCATAAAACATTTGATAGCCACAATAAACTCCAAGCCCCACCAAAGTCAGAGTAAAAATCACTAAAAAGAAGAATGTGACTTTGAAAGGGCCTTTAAAACTTTGTTTTATGAGGCCAGGGACATAAGTTTCTTCAGGCGAATCGGGCAGATCCTTATTTTCGATCATGGCTTGAAGGATTTTCTCATCTAAATTACTCATGGTTTTCTCCTTTCAGAAATTGTTTTACTTCTTTGCGCGCCGCGAAAAGACGAGATTTCACAGTGCCTTGAGGAATAGCAAGCAAATTGGCTGTTTCCGCAATTGAAAAACCCTCCAAATAAAACAAGTGTACCGTGAGGTACAAATCGCGATTGAGTTTACGCAGTGCTTTCGAAAAATCATATTCCTCTTCATTCTCTGATGTTGAAAGCTCGTTCATTGCTTTAACGTCAAACTCTCTGGTTTTCACAAATTTCTGTTTTGCTCGAGCTTGATTGACAACCTGTGTTTGCAATATTCGATAACACCACGCCGGAAAAGCAGCTTCATCACGCAGTCTCCCGAGCTTTGAACTCACTTCAAGAAATGTCGCCTGCACAGCGTCTTCAGCTATATCACTATCACTGCTCAACGCTCCTGCATAACGCAGCATTTTTGGGTACCAAATACGAGCTAACGCTTCGAATGCTGTTTTATCACCCGCCTGAGATTTAAGCACCAGCCATTCAGTAGTGATTTGCTCACTATTTCTTTTCATGGAATAAAGGTCGCGTGAACCTCCTAAAAGGTTCACAGAGAAGCCCATAAAAAATTATTGGCTTATTGATAAATACTCGGCTTCACTAGTCATTTGAACACAGTTCGTCGGTATTCCCGGATAAACAATAACAAGTGTTTATTTGGGCTCATCTTGTATTCATGTTCATAGGTGAACGTGGTTTCTTCTTTTTCCGAATTATAGGTGTAGGGTTGGACCGATTCGGTAAGAGTTTTACAGTGTTTTCTATGGCTTTTTCAGCAGAGTCTACCCCACCTGCCTGGAAGATTTCTCTATACCAGATAATTTCTTCTTTTTCCAAATCAAACAATAAGAACCGATAGTTGACGTCCTTCGCAGGCACAGGGACAGCGACATACGCGCCCCCGGATAGGTCGCCCATGGAGAGAGCTATACCTAACGCGGCTGTGAAAACAATTGCTTCGACAACCTTCTTTTCCGTACTAACTTCAGATACCTGGACCTTAACGAGGCCCAACACACCCGTCGAAAAATTATCAAGAACGTCAGGTTTATTAAGATGCTGGAAGTGTTCACCAAGCTTCTGACCGATCTCGGTTTTTCTTTTGCGCAAACCACTAAATTTTGCATATTCAAAAAGACTGTTAAAATAGTTAATGGTTTCTTCTGTTGTGAATGGATCACCATTGATGTCCATTGCCCCGCCGAGCCACTGCTGATCGGTGGAAATGCCTTTCTCCGATACAACAAACTTTATTTCTTCTGATTTCTGGCTCTCATTTTTTTCTACGCAACATGAACTATGAAATAAGCCACTTCCAATATTAAAACTGTTAATTTGGTATCCCTTCGCAGTTAATTCCAATTTTAAATATTTCTCTATATCTTCACGCAGTTTTTTATTTTTTTCTAAATCAATGCCTATGTCTTTACCTTTTATATCTGAATAGACAACTGCATCAACTACGAGGTCCATAGTTTCGGCTTTCTTAATATCTTTGTAAATTTCCGGATATCTGGCTTCAGTGTGGCTCACACACCCACAAACCAATAATACAACCAAGTTTATAATTACAAGATTTTTCATAATCAAGCCTTATTGATGCTTTGTCGTTTACACAGTTTATTCCAAGTACGACCCGTCTAATTGACAGGTGGTAAACTGCTGTTCAGATAATCATTATTTGTCATCGGCTTTGCGGCTCAATACATCAAGAAAGCCCATGGCAAAGGCCGACCCAACAAAGGTGAGGTGAAGGATGACGTACCACATGATTTGATCCATTTGGGCATCACTGGTGTAGTTGCGCACATCCATAAAAACTTTAAGCAAGTGGATGGATGAAATCGCCACAATCGACGCCGCTATTTTTGCCTTGAGGGAACCGGAGTCCATTTTGCCAAGCCAGCTAAGACGCTCATCTTCTTCGTCGATGTCCAATTGTGAAACAAAGTTTTCATAACCGCTCATCATTACCATTACCAGCAACCCACCCACCATGGCCAAATCGATTAAGGTAAGTACTTTCAAAATCAGGGCTGCCTCAGTTAACTGGTGCGTATGCAGCAGCATATAAAACACTTCCTGGAAAAACTTGATACACAAAGCCAGAACAGCAAGACTTAAGCCTAAATATATTGGTGCCAATATCCAGCGTGAGCGGTACATCAACTTCTCAATTATCCTCTCCATAACTCCATCTCTATTATTTGCCGAGAGGCTATTTTGTCGGCTTAATTCAGACCCCGCAAGTTACACTTATCGAATTCTGTCTGGATTCGGGCTAGAATTTGGGCCATTTTTAAAGACTTGAAAGACTTGGAGTAGTCGAAGCAGTGAATAAAGTAAGGATTATTGACTACGACTTGATCAGTGCTGCGGGCTTTGGTGTTGAAGCTCTGTGGGCAAACATATTGAGCCAAGAATCTGGCTTGAGAGAAAACGATCTCAAGGGCTCAAAGCTCAAAACATGGATTGGCAAAGTTGAAGCGGCGGAATCTTATGTTTGGGATACAAAATATAGCCCGTATGTCAGCCGAAATAATGCCCTTGCGGCCTTGTGTCTGGATCGTCCAAAACTCAGGGAAAGCATAGCGCGTTGTGTGCGTACCTTTGGCAATGAACGTGTCGGACTCATTGTGGGCTCTTCTACATCCAGCATTGACCGCACAGAAGAGGCCTATCGGCATATTGAAAATGGAAAATTCAAACCAGAATTTCTGCAGCCCTTAGTCAATAACCCACATGCACCCAGTATTTTTGTCGCTAAGTATTTAGGTTTAGAAGGTCCGGCTCTCACGATCAACACTGCGTGTTCTTCATCCGCAAAAGTTTTTGCGAGTGCTGCGCGTTGGCTGGAAGCGGGCATTGTTGATGCGGTATTGGTAGGCGGAGTGGACAGCCTTTGTTTAAGCGTTTTACACGGCTTTCATTCCTTGCAGCTTGTTTCTGAAGAACCCTGCATGCCCTTTGATGATAAACGCCGGGGCATCAATCTTGGAGAAGCCGCCGGTTTTGCACTTTTAAGTCGAGAAGATGCCAAACTCAAATCAAGCGATTTTGTATTAAGTGGATGGGGAGAGTCTTCCGATGCACACCACATGTCCCATCCTCATCCAGCAGGGCTCGGCGCTCAGCTTGCCATGGAGCAAGCCTTAAAAGTTTCTGAGCTTCAAGCTGAGGATATTGATTATATTAATTTGCACGGAACCGCGAGCCAGGCAAACGATTTAATTGAGGGCCAGCTTGTGCAAAAAAGTTTTGCTGCTTGTCCCGTAAGTTCAACCAAGGGTTGGATGGGTCACACTCTGGGTGCCGCCGGTATCAGTGAAGCAGTGATTTGTCTTGAAAGCCTTAAACACAACGTTATTCCCGGTTCATTAAATCTTCAGGAAGTGGATGAGCAACTTAAACACTTAAATATTGTTGCCAACAATCGTAATGCCTCTCTAACTCATGTGATGAGTAATTCTTTTGGCTTCGGTGGTAACAATTGCAGCTTGGTGTTTAGTAAAAAAGTTAGTGAAAGGTGTGCCACAAATGACGCGCTTTGAGATTTCCGTTTTGGGGCTCGGTGTGTGGGGGCCCGGCTTTACTAACTGGGAAGCGCTGCAGACCATTTTTGCTGGCACAAAAAGCGATGTTGAATTCACTGCACCAAAACCAACAAAAATGCCCGCAAATGAGCGACGACGCGCACCACTGCAGGTGAAACTGGCTGTTGAGACCTCAAGCCAAGCTTGCAACATGGCAGGCCTTCCTGCCGATGAGTTGTTAAATGTTTTTGGTTCGGGGATAGGTGACACCGACACCACGGATTACATGTGTCGAACTTTATTGAGTGAAGAAAAATTGTTGTCACCAACACGTTTTCATAACTCAGTTCACAATGCTGCTGCGGGCTATTGGACAATTAGTAGCAACTGCATGCAGGCAGCAAATTCTATCGCGGCCTTTGAACTCACTGTACCTTTATGTTTAATTGAAGCAAGCATTCAAGCTAATCAAGAAAATAAACCGGTGCTTGTAACGCTTTTTGACACCCCCGTTGCACCGATAATTAGAGCGATGTTGCCTTGTGACCAGGCTTTTTCTTGTGCTTTGGTTATAGTACCAGCAGCTCATCCCTTTTTCGAAAAGGGACAAAAACTTTCATTATTAATTGAAGAGAAATTCTCCAGTTGGCCTGATCTTCCTTATCCTATTTTGCAGAATCTCTACACTCACAACTTTTCTGCCCGCGCTTTGGCGCTTTTAGCTTTGCTCAATTCAAATGAAGAAAGTGAAATCACTTTCCCCTTTGCGAAAACACGTCGCTTACGCATTAGGAAGGCAGCGGAATGAAAAAAAAATCTTCTGCTTGTGATGTGTTAATAGCTGGTGGTGGTCTTGCCGGATTGGGTTTAGCCTATCAACTCAAAAAAGCCAAACCCGAATTAGACATTAAAATAATTGAAAAAAATACTTTTCCTGTACCTGAAGCCACTGCCAAAGTCGGCGAATCTACTGTTGAAATTGGTTCACATTATTTTTCTCGCGATCTTGATTTAGATGATCACTTTAAAGAAAAACACCTGCAAAAATTTGGATTGCGTTGTTTTCTTGGAGAACCACAAAAAGATTTTAGCCAATTGGATGAAGTGGGTTCGAGTTTTTCGTTTGCCGTTCCCACTTGGCAAATTGATCGTGGCGTGCTGGAAAACGAACTTCATCAGCGGCTGTGTTCGCTGGGTGTCGATATTATTGATGGCGCACGTACTACCGACATTTCAATTAACGGGCAACACCACAGTTTAAGTTATGAATCTCAACACAATACTTCATTGCTCAAAACACGTTGGTTAATTGACGCTGCTGGTCGCCAAGCCCTAATTAAAAACCGCTTGGGTCTACAGAAAGCAAGTGCTCATAAAGCCAGCGCCTGTTGGTTCCGCATAGATCGCAAAATTGAAATTGACCACTTTACTGCAAATCAAGCTTGGCACGATCGCTGTCAGCCTTGCAAAACTCGCTGGCTTAGCACTAATCATTTAATGGGGCCGGGTTATTGGGTGTGGATTATTCCTTTACATTCCGGGGTAACCAGTATTGGCATCGTGATGGAAGATGCCTTAATGGGCGAAAATAACTTTGCAAATATTGAGAGTACGCTGGAATGGTTACGACCTCGTCACCCACAACTTGCAGAGAGTATTGTTGGTGCCAAGCTTATGGACTTTGTGCGTGTGCGAGACTACTCCTACTCTTGTAAACAAATTTTTTCCAGTGATCGCTGGGGTATAAGCGGAGAAGCTGGCTACTTTGCGGACCCTTTTTATTCGCCAGGTAGTGATTTCATCGCAATCAATAATAATTTTTTGAAAAGCCTTATCCTGCAAGAGCACGAAGGAAACGATATTCAGCTCAATGCATTAATTTATCAAAAACTATTTTCGAGCTTTTTTGATAGTACGCTCTCCTTGTACACGCATGAATACGGCGGCTTTGGGGACAGAAAATTAATTGGTTTAAAACTATTATGGGATTACTCCTACTACTGGGGCGTGCTCTGTTTTATTTTCTTTCGTGAAACAATAACTGATATCGCCTGGATGCGAGAAAACAGTCCTACTATGTTAAAAGCTCAAAATTTCAACTCGCGTTTGCAACAATTGTTTCGGGAAAGGGCCAAACAACGTTTGGTCTTGCCTGTAAAAGCAGCGTTTGCTGATCAGCAAAAACTTAGTTGCCTACACTACATCAACAATGCCTTGGTGGAAGAGAACCCTGACGACCCGGCTAAACAATTGCAAAATAATGTCAATGTTCTGGAAGAAATAGCGATGTTTGTTGAAGATTGTTTGCTTTCAAATTCTGAAAAGATTCAAAGTGACTCCGAACGTCATATTGTGGGTGATTACCGAGCTATTCTGGCATAGCTGGCTTAAAAAATTCACTGATTCCTAAATTACCTATTTAAGCTGCGCATACAAGTCCAGTAGTTTTGTTTTCTGTAATTTCCCGTTTTCTTCTCTGGGTAATGCTGGCACAAAATAGATCGGACGCGGCACGAAAACCGGATCAAAATACTCTCGAAACTGCGCTTGAATTATTTTGCGCATATCGTCTTCAGCGCCTTGTTTCAATACAACCAGCGCCGATGTACGATTTACTTTTGGGTTATCTTCGATAAGAAAAACCGCCGCATCCACAACATTATCAATTTTTAGGAGCACATCGTTAAGCTCTTTAAGCGAGCCCCGTTTACCGGCAATTTCAATCAGATCGCTGTGGCGCCCACTGAGTTTGAATTCTTTGTCATTTTTAAAAGATAAAAAATCTTGCAAAACAATTGTTTCTGGTAAATGTTCGGCCGATGCTACAGCTCCCTCTTCGCTCGCAACAAGCGCTATACCCTCAAATTTTTGCCAATAATCTGTTATTGCTGTGCGCCTCCACGCCATTGATCCTACTTCGCTGCAGCCAAACACTTCGCGAAGTTCTGTTTTAAACAAAGCTTCCAATTCTCGTGCTAGTTCGCGAGAGAGCGGCGCGGTAGCGCATAACAAACGCGTTAATTTTTCGAAATGTAATCCACTTAATTGCAAGGCACGTAAATGGACCGGAGTTGAAACTAAAATGCGATTTTCAGGCAGGTTTTGCAAATGGCTTTGTACATCCTTTGGAAAAAGCGGTTTGCTGTCCAGGGCTGCAATATCAGCAAATAAAGGTATGAGTATGGAAGTTTCCATACCCCACATGTGTTGCCCAGGGACGGTTGCCAGCATAAACAGCGTTTCTGACGTATGCGGCAACATATTGCTGATGTTTATCTGAGTGCTTTCTACAAAAGTGTGCCAGCTTTTGATGTTGGGTTTTGAATCGCCGGTACTTCCAGAAGTAAATGCAATAGCAGCGATGTGGTTTAAACGAACTTTTGGTACTACGCAGATTTCAGACAGTACTTCCTGACCAACTCTCAAATCCAGTTCCTGAATATTTATCGCCGGAAGCGATTGTTCACATTCAACACCGTCATGAATGATGTAAGTATTTAGGTAGCGCTCGGCTAAACGGTTTTGTGTTTGCACATTTCGATTGGGAGGCAATAAATTAGTTTGTTCTCGTAAAAGCAAAGCACAAAACGCCAAAAGAAAAGTATAGCGATTGCCGCAGAGATTTATTGCGTATGTACCTGAAGGTAAAAGCGTTGCGAGTTTTTTAACTTGAGCAAGAAAAATTCGGGTATCAACGGGCCCGGCTTGCAAACCCAAATTGGGTTGGGCTGCCCTTAGCCACGCGATCGCGGTATGAAGAGGGCGCTTGAGTAAGGGGGCGCTCATCAAAAGTCACCCTATATTAAAGTTAACTTTTATTGGACTGAACAAATTCACTCAAGCTGGCCAAGGTTGCAAACGCAGAACGTACTTTTTCATCCTCCGCCTGCATCTGGATGCCGTACTTCTGGGATATGGCTAAGGCAATCTCAAGTGCATCTATCGAGTCCAAGCCCAAGCCTTCGCCAAACAAAGGCTCCTGGGGGTCGATATCTGTTGCTTCGATATCTTCCAGGTTTAAAGCTTCAACCAGAATTTGAGCTAATTCTGCCTCGAAGGGGCTTTGTTCACTCATTTTTGAACCTCATTATTTGGGGGCGCAAGTTTATAACAAAACTCAGGTGCTTTGTATTGCTCAATGTGAACTTAACTTTAAGCTAAATATTCCTTACACTGCGCGGCTTTCATACAACTATTAAGAAGGGCGCTGGCAAGGAGATGTTGCAGCATTACTACTCCACCGAATCAAGGGCACAACTGCTATCCAAACCAAATACCCTATGTGTAGTGGATTACAGCGAGCCCTGTTCCCGTTCCGACCATCCTGGATTCATTCAAACAGGTGTTAAAGCCGCAGAAAAGGGGTTGCGAGAGGTATGGACGGTTGATCGGGCTGTTCAGCACGGAATTAAAGGCCGAGTCTGCTGGAACCAAGCAGATGACGTATTGTGTACTGCCATTTGGTTGAGTGGCGAACAATGCCTGAATATCGAAAGCAGCACTCACTTGGCCTATCAGGAATTGCTCAGCTTTATTCAAGAATCAAGCTGTCCACACCCCTTTCGCTTTTGGAATTACCTTCCACATATTAATCAAGGTCAGGGCGACAATGAGATTTACAAACGCTTTTGTGTAGGTCGGCATCGCGCATTTTTAGATAAAGGCATACCTAAAGAGAGCTTTCCCGCTGCTTCGGCGCTGGGCCACCACAGTGAGGGTGCTGTGATTTACGCCTTTTCCAGCAATGTCGCGGGCATCCAACACGAGAACCCGCGCCAACAGAAGGCATATTGTTATCCCCGAGAATATGGGCCCAGCAGTCCCTCTTTCAGTCGGGCAACCAGCCTGACTTTATTTGGCAAAGCGCATCTTTTTATTTCCGGTACTGCCAGTATTATTGGCCACCAGACTACATTTCAGAATGAGTTTGAGGGTCAACTTGTAACGACTTTAGATAATTTATCACTTTTGACTGAAGGCCAGGGTTCATCCTTACAGGCCCTCAAAGTGTATTTACGCAATCTGGATTTTCTGGACCGCGCCAAGACCCTGGTTCAAGCTCGTTTCCCCAACATAGATACTTTGTTCGCAGTCGCAGATGTATGCCGAGAAAATTTATTGGTCGAAATTGAAGGCCACACTTGATGCTCAAAGCTCTCTTTCGTGCCTGGCGAATTGTGGCCACAGGTGGCAGTTTCGTCCTGTTTGGCATGGGAGCAGCGATAATCGGTTTATTGACTTCACTAATCATTTATCCCCTGCCGCTCAAACGCGCTAAAAAACAGGTTTTTGTCCGCCGCTGTATCAGTGGCGGCTGTTGGTTCTACGTGCGCTGTTTGCGTTTTATCGGCCTACTGAGTTTTCAGTTTGAGAATTTAAGTCGGCTTAGAAACGCTAATGGTCGACTAATCATCGCCAATCATCCAGGTTTGCTGGATGCTGTTTTTTTACTTTCGGTTCTGCCGCAAACCAATTGCATCGTCAAAGCAGGTCTTTTCCGGAATCCTTTTACCTTCGGCGCGGTATCTTTAGCCGGCTATTTAAGAAACGACAGCGATGAACTTTTAGTTGAAGCGTCTGAACGTATCCAACAAGGTCAAAGCCTGGTGGTGTTCCCCGAAGGTACACGCAGCCAAGGCGCCGAACTTAAATTTCAACGCGGTGCCGCTAACATTGCTGTACTTGCAGCCTGTCCCATTCAGGCCGTACTTATTGATTGCAAACCTCCAACCTTGCAAAAGCATCAGGCCTGGTATGAGGTGCCTGCCACTCCCCCGGTATTTAAACTGTCCATTGATGAACCCTTTGAGTTGCAAAGCTGTATCGACACAAGTCGCCCGCGCTCAATCCAGGCTCGGCATTTAACGCGTTATTTACTGGCCTACTATCGCGAGCACATCCGCTGAGTTGCTATAATGCTGTGCTTTGCTGAACTGCAACCAAGGTAGTTATGTCTCGAATCACCACGCTTCAACCTGTTTTATCAGAGCAGGACATTTTTACCCACCTTGTCAAACTCATGGGTGAGCTGTTTGAACTCTCTCCTGATGATATTCAGCCTTCCTCTAAACTACAGGAAGACCTGGATTTGGACAGTATTGATGCGGTTGATCTTATGGTGGAACTCAAACCTATAGTGGGTGCCAAATTGAATACCGAAGCATTTAAACGGATTAATACCGTTCAAGATGTGGTTAACGAGATTCAAACCCTATTGCGGCAAAGCGAGCATGAAAACTCTCAGTGAAACAACGCGATTATGTGCTGAATTCTACGACGTGGATTCTTGTCATGTTGTTTGGCATGGGCACTATGTAAAATACATGGAAGTAGCTCGATGTCGGCTTTTCGAAAAAATCGGGCACGATTATCAAGCCATGGCAGACTCTGGTTTTTTTTATCCTATTGTCGATCTCAATTTAAAATTTGTTCAACCTTTAAAATTTACACAGCACTTTGATATCACCGCTGAGCTTATCGATTGGGAAGGCCGCCTAAAAATTATCTACTCAATTGTAGATTCGGAAACTCAGGAAAAAATCACCAAAGGCAGCACAACCCAAGTGGCTGTGCGTATGCCAGAGAATGAATTGCAATTTGAATTGCCTTCCGCAATCACAGAGAAAATTTTGCAGGCTTTACAGCACCAATGAAAATATATCTGATTAGTTTGCTCTTGCTTCCTCTTTTCGGTATTGCGGAAGAAACTGAAAATCGCTTACAGCACTTTTTGCCTGAAGACTGTTATTTTTCCGGGGCATTCAAAGAAGTCAAACAGCTGCCTGATGTGGCTGATTTATCAAGTCATGGCCATTTTTATTTTGATTGTCAGCTCGGACTCATCTGGCAAACAAAAGCACCGCTGCAACACACCTTGTACTATGCAATAAAGGGACAGCATTATGAACAAAAGCCTGGTGCTGCACCCAAGGTACTTAAAGGTCGTGCTCATAAAAATCTAGGGCGTTTACTCACAAGCCTGCTAGCAGGTGATAGCGAGTGGCTACTGCGGTATTTCAAAGTGGATGGGCAACCGCAAGATGCCAGCACTAAATTGGACTACTCATCACTAAGGCTCGTTACGTCACAAGCTTCCTGGGCAAAATTTATTACCAGTTTGGAAATATCAAAATTAGATACGGAACTAGGTGATCAAGTTCATATTAGTATGGTTGGTGAACGACAGGGAACAACGAAATTGTTACTGGATAATTTTCAGGTTTATTTGCAAGCTGAACAAGCCGATTGTGAATCGTTAATTGAAAGTCCTCAATTGTGTCAGTTACTCGCATCAGAGCACCATGCGCCTTAAATCACACTATACGATTTTACTTGTTTGTCTAATACTGACCTGTTTGGGGCTTTTTTCTATTCATGGAAAAAGTTTATTCCAGCTCAATACCGACTTAAAAAGTCTTGCTCCACAACTTAGCGAGAATAAAAGTCTTCAAGCGGCCATCAACGCCTTCTCCGGTAATATTGAAAAGCGTTTTATTGTCTTGATTGCAACAAATGACGAATATGATATTTACGATGTTCGCTCACGTTACCACCAAGAGTTGCTTGCACGCGCCCCCCTTAAAAGTATCGATTTTGCTGAGTGGTTGGACAAGCATCTACTTCCTCAACTTAAGTCTTCACGTTTTCATTTGTTAACAGAAGATGACCGCGAGTTGCTAGAGTCTAATTCTGAAAAAGCGCTGTTGGAGACCGCAAAGAGCCGGTTATACGGTTTGGCAAACATTCAGTTTTTATCCGTGTCGGAGGATCCCTTTGGCTTTTTTAATGCCTGGTTAAGCGACCTGCTGGAAAAAATAGCGCGAGGCACGGAAGATGATACACATCAGGTAGAGTTAGATGGGGAGACTTACTATACCCAGGCTTTAATGTTTGAACCGCTAGGTGTTGCCCTGGATTTAAATGAACAGAAATCTATACTCAGTGCTCTGGAAGAAGTAGAGAAAAGTATTCAGGTAGAGTATCCGCAAACACGTTTTTATCACTCCGGTGTCTTTTTCTTTTCGGCCGACGCTGCCGAAAAATCGAAACGTGATATTTCTCGCATATCTGGCTTTTCTGCACTCGGGCTTATTCTTGTGTTGGGTTTGGCTTTCGCTTCTTTAAGATATTTATTACTGCCTTTTATATCTATCGTTTTTGGTGCGAGTGCAGCATTTATTTTAATCAGTGCCTTGCTCGGCGAATTACATATTCTCACTTTAATTTTTGGTGCGAGTTTGTTGGGCGTTGTGGTCGACTATGCACTCCACTTTTTCTATCATTTTAATACTGATGCTGAAAACCAAAGTGCAAATCGAAGCTCGCTTCACAACGCGCTTTTACTTAGTCTTTGTACCTCGGTCATAGGTTATGCGGCATTGGCGTTTTCTACTCTACCGTCTCTTCGACAGGTCGCGGTATTTTCAGCAATAGGTTTGAGTGTGGCATGCTTGAGTGTGCTGGTTTTCGGACCGATACTTCACCCAAAATCGCGTTCTCAGTTTGTCCAGTTGTTACCTTGCTTACTTGGATGGCTCGATTGGTCATTAACAAAACGACAACTGAAAATTATTTTTTTTGGATTGATCCTGTTTATTGCCGGTTTCATTCCCTTTTTTCTTCTGCAGCCCACTACGCTAACGTTTCTTGATAATCCGCGAGCTATTTTTGAGCCCTCTCCAGCACTGCTGGAAGAAGAAACAGTCGTAAATCAGGTGCTCAGCGACTTTGAGCCCGGTAAGTATTTGTTATTGGAAGTCAAAAATGAAGAAGATGCTTTGACAAAGCTCTCTCAACTTTATGAAGAAGAACTCGTTGATCTGTATGAAGACAGTGTTAGCGCTTATCACTTCGTTCCTCCTTATGCACAACAAGCATTCAATTACCAACTGCAGGCCAAGCTCTATGAAAATCAAGGTGCGGCAAAAACCTTGTTAAGTTCTTTAAAGGCCAATCAGGGCGCTATTAACGATCTTCTTGGTGATTATCAACACTCAGAAACTAGCGCACTTGCGCCTTCAGTATTTACTAATACAGAGGTTTCTCCGTTTTTACCTTTTATAGTACGCGGAGATCATTCGCTCTACGCAAGCATTTTGATACGAAAAAGTGGAGATATTAAGAAGTTTAAACAGGCAGCAGCGGCTTTAAGCGATTTACATTTCATCGATATCGCAGAAGCCAGCACTTCTGCTCTTCATCATCAACGCACATCATCTACTGTTTTGCTTTTCCTGGCTTATCTTTTCGTCGGCATTTTACTGTTAGCTCGTTATCGAGAAATTCAAAGTTTGCTACTGCTCTCGGTTCCCCTTGTGTCCAGTGTATTGTGTTTGGCTATTCTCGCTTTTATGGGCACGCCACTTAGCTTATTTCATATTATGGCGCTTTTCCTGGTATTAGGCTTAGGTATGGACTACGTCATTTTCATTCGCGAAATGCCTTTGAAAAGTTCCGCAACACTTATTGCTGTTTTTCTTTCAGCGCTAACCAGTTTATTGTCTTTTGGACTTTTGGCTTTAAGTGAAATTCCCATTGTAGGAGCTTTTGGACAAACTATTCTGCTGGCAAACTTTTTTAATTTAGTAGGTGCTGTGTTGCTAAGAACCTGGTTTAAATCAACAAGTGAGGTAACTCCGTGAAAACCGAGGAAAATAGAGATAAGCGTGTATTGGTTACCGGTGCCAGCCGAGGAATCGGTCGCGCTATAGCTTTGCAACTCGCCGCTTGTGGTTATCCGGTCACAATCAACTTTAATAAAAACGCAGATGCAGCGGCTCAGGTGGTTGAAGAAATTAACTCTTCAGGTGGTCGCGCCGAGAAACTTCAATTCGATATTAGTGACAGAGAGCAAACGCGCGTTGCGCTCGAAAAATCGCTCGCCGACAATGGTGCCTGGTGGGGAGTCGTTTGTAATGCAGGCATCGCCAAAGACAATGCTTTTCCCTCAATAAGTGGCGAAGATTGGGATCAGGTCTTACATACCAATCTCGACGGTTTTTACAATGTAATTCAACCCTTGGTAATGCCCATGATCAAATTACGTAAGGGTGGAAGGATTGTAAGTTTGTCTTCGGTCTCAGGGTTAATTGGTAACCGTGGACAAGTCAATTACAGTGCCGCTAAAGCGGGAATTATTGGTGCAACTAAAGCATTAGCCATTGAATTAGCGAAAAGGAAAATTACGGTGAATTGCGTCGCACCGGGTGTAATAGAAACCGAAATGATTGAAGGTGTTTTCGCTGACGAAGCGATGAAACTAATTCCAATGCAACGCTTTGGTAAAGTCGAGGAAGTTGCTGCAACCGTAGAATTTTTATTTTCTTCTGGCGCTTCCTATATTACACGGCAGGTGATCAGTGTGAATGGTGGAATGTGTTAGTTATTAAGAATCAAGCCAACGTTTGAAAATCAAAGAAGTATTGATGCCACCAAAAGCAAAATTATTATTCATAATAAAATTCACTTCGGCTTCATACACATTATTTTGAATGTGTTTCATCTGCGAACAACGTTCGTCAATTTCATCAAGGTTTAATGTCGGCGCAAACCAGTTTTCGTTCATCATTTGAATGCTGAGCCAGGTTTCCAGTGAGCCGCAGGCTCCGAGGCTGTGACCAATATAGGATTTCAAAGAACTGGCTGGCGTTTCACTACCCATCACTTCTGCGGTCGCTACGCACTCAGCCACATCTCCGTGTTCTGTTGCGGTGCCATGCGCACTAATGTAACCAATTTGCGAGGCGTCCAGGTTTGCGCTTGTTAAGGCCTCGCGCATAACTTTCGCCATTGTGCGAGTTTGTGGTTTCACTAGATGTGCTCCATCCGTATTTGTGGCATAGCCCACTATTTCTGCAAGTATCGTTGCTCCCCGTGAACGGGCATGCTCCAAATCCTCGAGCACAACTGTGCAAGCACCTTCGCCTATGACCAAGCCGTCACGATTCTTTTCAAAGGGTCGTGGACTTGTTTCCGGGGACTGGTTGCAGGTGCTGGTGGCGTAGACGGTGTCAAAAACGGCCGCTTGTGTGGGGCACAGCTCTTCGCTTCCCCCCGCCAGCATAATCTTTTGCTTGCCGGCGAGGATGTTCTCGTAAGCGTATCCGATGGCTTGACTACCCGCTGTGCACGCGCTTGAGGTCGTGTACATTCTTCCTTCGGTACCAAAATACACACTGATATTGACTGCCGCACTGTGGCTCATCATGCGTAAATAAGTCGTGCTGTTGATGCGAGACATTGAATGGCCTTCCAGCATATGGAAAAACTCACGGCCCGCGTCTGAACTGCCCGTCGCTGAGCCGTAAGCCACTCCTGTCTCACCGCTTTTGATGATGTCCGCATTTAGCAACCCTGCATCTTCCAAAGCTAACTCTGTTGCCCTCACCCCAAGCTGAGCCACACGTCCCATACTGCGTTTGCGCTTGGTGGTGTAGTGTGCAGGCAACGAAAATCCGTCAACAGGTGAGGCCAAGCGCGTGCTCATTTCCGGGTAGACATCCCATTCATGCATGTAACGCACACAATTTTGTCGAGCGATAAGTTTGCTTCGAATTTCGGACCAGGACTGTCCGAGTGCGGATACCGCTCCACCGCCTGTGATCACAACACGTTTCTGCATTTAGGTTTCGTCTACTTTTTTGCGCAATACACTGAGACGGGCATTGGCCAATTCGATGCCATCCGAGTGAATCACACAATCAAATGTTGCCAGGTTTTCACCCACATGAGCACTTTGTTTAGCACTCACAATTAAAACCTGATCGGGAGCGAAGTATTCCACATTCGCAGTGTAGCGGCGAGTCCCCAGTAAGAAGCCCAGGCTCGCTTTAGCCAAACCTTGTTGAACTTGATATCCGGCTATCAATGCGGCGGTCTGTCCCATGTACTCCAAGCCTATCCATACAGGAACGCCTTTACCGATTTCAAAGAAAGTACATCTCTTATCAATAGTTATACGCGTACATGATGCCTTAGCTTCAAGCTCAACAATTTCTTGAATGAGTTGCATGGGCTCGCGATGAGGAATCAAGCGATCTATTTCTGTATTCATTGCTATCCAAGCATCTCTGTTTGTTCGAAATTTTTAATCACCCCGAGAAAATGTTCTCCATACTGCTCTAATTTGCGGTCGCCGATTCCGTTTATTTTTAAGAGCTCTTTTGCTGTAAGAGGTTTGGTTTCCAATATTTCTCTTAGCGTTGAATCATGGAAAATCACATAGGGCGGAACACCAAGTGTTTCAGCGAGTTGTTTGCGACACTGACGCAAGGCCGCCCACAAAGGTAAGTCTGTTTCTTCTAACTGCGGTTTTGTTTGTCGAATTTTTTCTTTGGGGAGGTCTTGATGTATTTCTTTGCGAAGAAAAACTTTTTCGTCACCTCGTAATATCGCTCTACAACTTTCATGAAGTTTTAAGCTGCCGTATTGACTGTCTACATCAACCAAGCCTCGCGCTACCAGTTGACGCAACAGTGATCGCCAAGCATTAACAGAGAGTTCTTTACCAATACCGTAAGTCGATAAAGCATGATGACCAAATTGACGAATTTTTTCGTTATCTGCCCCACGTAAAATATCAATAATATGCATAGCCCCAAATTTCTGGTTCGAACGATAAATGCAGCTCAAGGCTTTGGATACCGCTTCAGAGGCGTCATAGGTTTCCGGTGTATGCAAACAATTATCGCAATTGCCACAGTCTTGGCGTAATTCATCACCGAAATAACGTAGCAGCGTTTTTCTTCGACAACTGGTTATTTCACACAGGCCCAGCATCGCATTCAGCCGTTGATTTTCTACACGTTTGAAGTCTTCGTTTCCCTGTGACTGTTGCATCATTTGTTTAAGTTTGATGACATCATCCAAACCATAATACAAAATCGCTTTTGAAGGTTCGCCGTCGCGACCGGCTCGACCTGTTTCCTGATAATAAGCTTCGACACTTTTTGGCATATCTAAATGTAAAACAAAGCGTACATCCGGTTTATCGATCCCCATGCCAAAAGCAATCGTTGCCACCATAATTATATTTTCTTCACGCAAGAAACGCGTTTGATGTTTTTGTCTTTGTACCGACGACATGCCTGCGTGATAAGGCAAGGCTAAAAAGCCTTTCTGATTGAGCCATTCGGCGGTTTGCTCAACTTTTTTACGTGAAAGGCAATAAATAATACCCGCTTGTTGTTGGCCTTCATTTTCCAAAAATTCTAACATTTGAGTTTTTGGCTTATTCTTTTGTTGAATGTGGTACTGAATATTCGGGCGATCAAAGCCTGAAATAAAAGTCTTAGCATCTGCTAAACCCAATCTCGCAATAATCTCTTTTCGCGTACGTTCATCAGCGGTCGCCGTTAAGGCAATGCGTGGCACAGCGGGAAAATGTTCTTCAAGTAAAGACAGTTTAAGGTAATCTGCACGAAAATCATGACCCCACTGGGAGACACAGTGCGCTTCATCGATGGCGAAAAGTGCAATATCTACACTTTGAAAAAGGCTGATACTTCGCGACTGTATCAATCTTTCCGGTGCAATGTAGAGTAAATCCAGTTTACCGTTTCTCAGTTCATCTTCAATTTGTTGAGCGCTTTCTGCATCCAAACTGGAATTAAGGTAGCTCGCCTGCACACCCAGCTCTCTTAAAGCTGTAACCTGATCTTCCATTAAGGCAATTAAGGGAGAAATCACTATTGCTGTACCACTGCGAATTAAAGCAGGTATTTGGTAACACAGGGACTTGCCCCCTCCCGTTGGCATAATGACCAAGGCATCATCACCGAGCGTTAGACAATCTATAATTTCTTTTTGAGGCGCACGAAAATATTTATAACCAAATACATGCTCAAGAACTTCTTCCGCATTGTTCACTGCTGCTTTTCCTTTTTCCAAAACGGATAAAAGTTAAACCATTGAAAAGGCGCTCGTTTACACTGTTCTTCAAGTTCTTCCGCATAGCGCTGGGCAAGTTTTTGAATGTAGTCCGCGCGGTTTTTAGTGGGAAGAGTGATTTTTTCAGAAAAACATTTCACACTAAAATACACTCCTTCTTTATCCCGTGAAGAAAACATGGTACGAACTGGACAGCCAAGCGTTCTTGCGAGTAGATAGGGCCCCTGGGGTAAGGCCGCTGGCTTGCCCATAAAAGTGACCTCGCTTGTTCGTTCATGTCCACTCAATGGTAGACGATCCCCCGCGATAAATAACCATTCTCCCTGCTCGATTTTTTGCTTGAGTTGTAAAATAATTGGTATGTCCAATTCGTCAACTTGGTAAACATTAATACGCGATTCATGACTGATTTTTTGCATTACTCGTACATAATTAGCTGCATGGCGGTCATAGAGTAGCACGTTAATTTGTCGAGCCTGGAAACGCTGCATAAATCCACGGCAATATTCCAGGTTTCCAAAATGGGAACCAATAATGAGCTGGCCTCTCTTATCATTGAGAATCTCTGCTTGTTCTTTTTCATCTGCAATAATAAATTCGCTTTCGTCAATCATTTCACTCCAAGCCAATAATTTATCCAGTACCACTTCACCAAAACAAATAAAGTGGGAGTAAACTTGTTTCAAGCCAGGTTTGGGGCCCGACCGACCTAGCCAGTCCCAACGAGTTATGAGATATTCAAGTGATGCCTTACGTGCACTGATTCTAAATATAAGAAAGTACGCAGCAACGCCATAAAGAACAAAGCTAAATGCACGTCGCCCAAATAGCTTTTGAATAAACAACAGAATACACATTCCGTAATAGCTGCCCGCTTCGGATAAATTTGCCCAATGTTCTTTTTTTGAATTTATTTGCATGCTGCTTGAATCTGACATTACCCAACCACTACGAATCAGGAAAGTGCGCGCCAGGCAAAAAGGGGAAGGCGCACTAGCATTCCCAGTATCAATTTAATGTGCATCCCGACCAACATCACATTGTCTTGCAAATAGCGAAAATGTGAGACATTGTTTTCAGGGTAGACAACTTCGGTATCGATAAAACGTAAGGGAAGCTCATACCAACAGCTTTTAACAAGTATTTCAGTATCAAAACTCATCGCACCTCCAAGGTTATAGTGAGAAATAACGCGTTTAATTGCCTTAAGCGGGTAGACCCGGAAGCCGCAAAGGCCATCTTTAATATCGCAGCTCAGTGTTTCCAGAACCACTATCCATCGCGTAAGTTTTCGTCCCTGCACTCGAACAGAAGGTGCAGATTCGTCGAATACGGGTTTTCCACAAATCATTTCATCCGGGAACTGTTGGCTGGTGTGGATAAATTTCGCTATATCATGGAAATTGTGTTGACCGTCAGCATCGATTTGAAGCGCATGTGAATACCCTAACTTTATCGCTTTATCTAAACCCGCAATTACTGCGTTTCCTTTGCCGCCATTTTTTTCACGTTTTAGCAAGCAAATGTTTTCATTGTTGGCAATCAAGGCTTCAAGTTTTTTGATTTGTTCCGACTTGGAGGCATCATCCACCACAATAATCGCTATGCCGGTGGATAGTAGCTTTGGCAGAAAATGGGAAAATTGCTCGAAATGATTATAATGTGGAACCAACAGGCAGTATCTGGACTTATCCATGGTGCTCACCAAAAGCGATACGCCCTTCCGAAAACTGTGTCGATCCATTTAAGTAGTTAAAATTGACAGACTGTTTTTGTTCTTTAAGCTTTAATTGCAATGTCAATTCCTGCCCAGGAAAGATCATAGTCAAAAATTTTAAGTTATTGACAGATCTGAAGGGTGTGTTTACCGAAAAAAAACGTTTGGAAAATACTACAGCCCAATGTTGTTGCACAACGCCCGGTAAAACCGCTTGTTGGGGAAAGTGACCCTTAAAATAAGTAAGTTCAGGACTTATTGTCATGTGCAAACTTAATAAGGGCCCGTCTTCACTGTGTACGACTTCACTGGCTTTAATTATTGGCCAGATTTTTTCATCCGCGCTAAGTCCAAAATCTTTGACTGCCGTCTGAATCATTTCAATTTGGGTTTCCACTACTGCTCACCGTATTTTCTTTTAAAATATTGACGGTAGGCGAATTCCAATAAAAAGACAGCAGCAAACACCCAATACACAAAAAAGCCATTGTACCAAGCCCAAAATTTCAGCTCGCCATACACTGCGGTCCACAAAGCAATCAAGGCATTGGTACTTAATAACATTCCCCAAATCGCGGTAAGTGTGAAAAGATAGGTTTTAATTCTTAACGTTATTATTTTCCCTGTCTTTTTTACTAAGCTTTCCAACAAACTTTCTTCAAGAAAAAGAGAGTGTAGAAATAAACTTGCAATACCAACGTTCATAAGGGCAGGATAGAACCGCAAAAGAAGTTCACTGTTACTCAATACAACAAGTAATACAAATAAGGAAAAAACACCTAAAAACACGATATTTTTTAAAGATTTAAGGTTTCCCATTAAAAAGGTTCGAATGTAAACCAAACCAGCAAGAGTCATTACTAATACTGCGGGTGACCAGGACTGAATATTTGTATAAATGAAAAGTGGATAAAATAAAGCGAGCAAGGTAGCTAAAGCTATCAACACCGTTTTAAAAATAAATAATCTTTTATTCTCGGCAGTCATGCAGCAAAAGCTTTTAGGGTTGGTACCCCATATGCTGTAAAATTCCATCAAGCTCATCAAGACTGTTGTAGGTCAGTACCAATTTACCTTTACCTTTTGCGCTGTGTTGAATATTAATCGGTACACCGATTTTTTCTGACAAGCGTTCCTGAAGATTTTTAATGTCTGTATTTACGGCGGGGCTCTCACCTACTTGTAGTTCATCATCTTGTAAGGCTTTTTTCGCGAGCGCTTCTGCCTGACGAACACTTAAACCTTTGGCGACGATATGACGCGCGATTTGCCGTTGCTTCCCTTCATCCAAACTCAACAAACAACGAGCATGTCCCATATCCAAATCACCGTGCTCAAGCAGTGTTTGAACTTCGTTATTTAAGTTAATTAAACGCAACAAATTTGTGACAGCTGTTCGAGATTTACCCACGGTATCCGCCACTTCCTGATGCGTAAGTTCAAACTCATCCTGTAGGCGTTTGAGTGCCAGCGCTTCTTCCATAGGGTTTAAATCTTCCCGTTGAATATTTTCTATTAATGCCATGGCAATGGCAGTTTCATCGGGAACTTCGCGAATTACTGCGGGAATACTGTGTAAACCCGCTATCTGACAAGCTCGCCAGCGTCGCTCGCCGGCAATAATTTCATAGCGGTTGTCTCCCACAGGGCGAACTACAATCGGTTGCATCACGCCTTGGGTTTTAATTGAGTTTGCCAATTCTTCCAGGGCTTCCTGGTGCATATCACGGCGTGGTTGGTATTTTCCACGCTGTAGAAATTCAACGGGCAACTCTTTCAATACGCCGTCAATTGACGTTTCCGGGGTGGCCGCCGCCTCGGTGGCATGTTTAATGGCTTCAGCTGGATTTAAACCAGTAGCACCACCTAACAGAGTGTCGAGTCCCCTTCCCAAACCTTTGCGTTTAGTCATTGATTTTGTGTTTCCTTAAAATTTTTAGCTAGCTGTGGCTAATTCAGGTGTGTTAATCGCTTCATTGCGGCGAATGACTTCACCTGCAAGCGCGATATAGGCAAGAGCGCCTTTACTCTGCCGATCATAGGCAATGACAGGTTTACCAAAACTTGGGGCCTCGGCCAAACGCACATTGCGAGGCACACAGGTGCGATACACCCTATCACCGAAATATTCATTCAGTTGTGCAGATACATCGCCAGTCAGGCTGTTTCTTGGGTCATACATAGTGCGTAAAATCCCTTCGATTTTTAGCTTGGGATTCAATACACTCTGAATGGTATTAATAGTGTTAATAAGCGCTGACAAACCTTCAAGAGCATAGTATTCACACTGCATAGGTATAAGTACGCCATCACAAGCAACCAATGCATTGACTGTCAGCATGTTCAAGGAAGGGGGGCAGTCAATTAGCACGTAATCGTAGTGTTGCCTGGCTTCCGCCAAAGCACCTGTCAAACGTCGCTCTTTATTTTCGAGAGAGAGCATTTCAACTTCAGCGGCAGTTAAATCACCATTTGATGGTAAAACCATGTATTTACCGTCTGGTGAGGGCTGAAAGGCGCTGTCTGCTCGTGTTAAGCCCATCAAAACATCATAGATAGTGAATTCCTGGCTATTCTTATCTACGCCGCTGCCCATGGTAGCGTTGCCCTGTGGGTCCAAATCGACCAACAGAACTTTCTTGCGTGTCGCTGCCAGGGACGCTGCAAGATTTACACAGGTAGTGGTTTTACCTACACCGCCTTTTTGATTGGCTATCGCGTATACTTTTCCCACGGTTTAACCCTAATTCTTTGATTTTTCTAAATTATTTATTTATTTGCGCTTACTGAGAATAATGAGATTTCTTTCGCCAGCCACGCCGGGGACGTTTAACTCCTGGACAGCCTCGACGATATAGTGTTTTTCCACTTCCCTCAACTCATCTGTTGGAATAAGCCCCTTCATTGCCAATATTTTTCCTTCTGAACTCAGCAAGTGTTTCGTACCCTCAATGATGCCGGCAAGTGAGCTGAATGCTCGACAAATTATTTGGTCAAATTTAATATTTTCCTGCCATTTCTCTACACGTTCGTTCACGATAGTGACATTTTCCAAGCTTAAAACCTGTTTTACCTGAAATAAAAAACGCGTTTTCTTGCCGTTAGAATCAAGAAGATGGAAATGGCTCTGCTTTTTGGATATCGCGAGAGGAATACCGGGAAGGCCAGCGCCAGTTCCAAGATCAAGAACGTGCCTACCGTTTATATACGGAAGAACACTTAAACTATCCAGAATGTGTTTAGCGGGCATAAGGTCGGGATCGCGTATCGCACTGAGGTTGTAAGCTTTGTTCCATTTATGAAATAGAGCTAAATAGTCGATAAAATCTGCAATCTGCTCGCTATCTAACGCTAAATTTAACTTCTCACTGCCTTTGTGCAGCTCCCGGCTGTAGCGATTAAGCTGTTGGCTACTGAAGATTGTGTCTGAGCGTGACTGCATATCAAGGGCTTAAAAAGCGCTGCGTTTTAACAAACCACGTTTTTTCAGATAAATCAGAATGAGAGAAACAGCGGCAGGTGTAACGCCAGGTATACGAGAAGCTCTTGCAATATTATCTGGCTTAGCCTCGCTCAGCTTTTGCTTAAGTTCGTTGCTTAAACCCTCAACCGTGCTGTAATCGAAATCAAGCGGGATGGAAGTGTTCTCATTTTGTTGTAAGCGAACTATTTCTTCTTTTTGGCGATCGATATAACCCGCGTATTTTGCAGCAATCTCAATCTGCTCCTTAACCTGAGATTTAAGAGTAATTTCGTCAATCTCGCCGCTAAAATTATCAAAAATGACGCCTTCTTCGTATAACTCTTCAATATCCTGAAAATTTACCTCCGGTCGCCTCAATAAATCCATTAGGGAATATTCACGACTAAGCGGTGTTCTTAATACCTGCTCAATTTTCTTGGCTTGATGACTATCTGCCTGTACCCAGGTTGAGCGTAAACGTTGAGATTCGCGCTCCACAGCTTCGCGTTTTTCACAGAATACGCGCCAACGCCTGTCATCAACCAAACCGAGCTCACGCCCGGTTTCGGTCAGACGCGTATCCGCGTTATCTTCTCGCAATAGCAAACGGTGTTCAGCCCGACTCGTAAACATGCGATAGGGTTCCTGTGTCCCCATGGTAATCAGGTCGTCAACCAGTACACCGATGTAGGCTTCGTCCCGCCTGGGGCACCAGGCTTCTTTACCCCGTGCTTTGAGTGCAGCGTTACACCCAGCTAATAAACCTTGAGCACCGGCTTCTTCGTAGCCGGTGGTGCCGTTAATTTGTCCGGCAAAAAATAAGCCTGAAATGGCCTTGGTTTCCAGACTGTAGTTCAAATCACGGGGATCAAAAAAGTCATATTCGATGGCGTAACCAGGACGCATAATATGCGCGTTTTCAAAACCCTTGATACTGCGAACAAATGCGAGTTGCGTGTCAAAAGGCAGACTTGTGCTGATGCCGTTGGGATAGAGCTCGTGAGTATTCAGCCCTTCAGGCTCTATAAAAATTTGATGGCTGTTTTTATCCGCAAAACGATTAACCTTGTCCTCGATAGATGGGCAATAGCGTGGTCCAATGCCCTCGATAAGGCCTGTAAACATTGGAGAACGATCGAAGCTAGCACGAATAATATCGTGCGTTTTTTCGTTGGTATGCGTAATCCAACAGCAGGTTTGTTGTGGATGCTGAGCTACCGACCCCAAATAGGACATGACCGGAGTGGGTTGATCCCCCCACTGTTCTTGCAAATCACTGAAATCGACACTTTTTGCATCAATTCTCGGTGGTGTACCTGTTTTAAGGCGGTCCACACGCAAATCCAAATCACGCAATCGATCGGCTAAAGCAATTGAGGGAGGATCTCCAGCACGTCCACCACTGTAGTTCTCCAAGCCGATATGAATGCGACCACCTAAAAACGTTCCAGCAGTTAACACAACTGTGGGGGCATAAAATCGCAAGCCCATTTGCGTTACCACGCCTTTAACCTGGCCATTTTCAACAAGCAAGTCATCAACTGCCTGTTGAAAAATGGATAAGTTCTCCTGATTTTCCAATTGATGGCGGACAGCAGCCTTATACAAAACGCGATCTGCTTGAGCGCGTGTCGCTCTTACAGCTGGGCCCTTGCGGCTATTCAGCGTACGAAATTGGATTCCGCCGAAGTCAGTGGCGCTCGCCATCACGCCACCCAAGGCATCAATTTCCTTCACAAGGTGGCTTTTACCGATTCCGCCAATTGCCGGATTACAACTCATCTGTCCCAGTGTTTCGATGTTGTGGCTTAGCAGCAAAGTAGCACAACCCATACGTGCTGCCGCGGCACAGGCTTCTGTACCGGCGTGACCTCCGCCAATTACTATCACATCAAAACGTTCTGGGAATTTCATCTCACAAACCTGGGCTCCCGAAAGGGGGGCGCTATTATAGGGGCAGTTTTAAGGAAAAAGAACTCCCCTCTGAAAGTCTCAATTTAGAATA
>JBNKVX010000002.1:89915-90152 GCA_050299435.1 Cellvibrionaceae bacterium
TATATATTTAATATATGTATAGATATATAGAGATTATTATGTTGTTTATGTAGTTATTAGGCAGGGCTTGTCTTGGGGAAAAGTGTAGTAAGACACTGAATTAATTAGTAAATTTCCAATGATAAGTGGGCGCTTAAACTGAGGTGAAGCCGTGCGCAAGGGGTGTTAAATCAGTGGGTGGAATTGGGACTTATACAAAACACCGATTTCACTTCGTTTCCCTGTGATTAATTTTTT
>JBNKVX010000003.1:0-88127 GCA_050299435.1 Cellvibrionaceae bacterium
CCCATTGCCTGTGCCGGACCTTTGCTGGCGGCTGAATTAGAGGCGCTGGGGAAAGCATTAGCCAACCCTGAACGACCCATGGTTGCGGTTGTGGGAGGTTCAAAAGTTTCAACCAAATTAACAGTCCTTGAAGCCCTTTCAAAAATTTGTGATGTGTTGGTTGTGGGAGGCGGTATTTCCAACACCTTCGTGGCATCAGAAGGTCATGAAGTGGGCAATTCCCTGTATGAAAAAGATCTGATTCCAGAAGCACAAAGATTGTGTAAAGAAACAAAAGTTGTCTATGCGGAAGACGTGCGAACGACAAAGGTAGGTTTTAGTGATTGGGCCCATGATTCTGCAACGATGGAGAAGTCGTCCAGTGAAGTACAGTCAGATGAAGAGATCATAGATTACGGTCCTAAAACAGCAGCTAAAGTGGCCGCCATTATTAAAGATGCAAAAACCATTATCTGGAATGGCCCTTGTGGGGTATTTGAGTACGATGCATTTGCAAAAGGCACCGAGGTGGTAGCCAAAGCGATTGCCGACAGTGAGGCTTTTTCTATTGCAGGAGGTGGTGACACGCTTGCCGCCATTGATAAATTCGGCCTGGCTGATGCGATTTCTTACATTTCCACTGGTGGTGGCGCATTTCTTGAATACGTAGAAGGTAAAAAACTACCGGCGGTGGCCATACTTGAGACGCGCGCTAACGACTAAGGGGAAGAATGCCATGTTGCCAGATACTCTGAGAGACAATGTTCGATTATTGGGCGATCTTCTGGGCGAGAATATTCGCAAACACGAAGGCCCTGAAGTGTTCGAAAAAATTGAAGAAATCAGAGCGCTGGCGAAGTCTCAAGCCAAAAGCGAGGCGGTGAACTCAGGAGAGCTGGTAGGCTTACTGGGTTCACTTGATGAGAAAGTCATCCTCCCCATCGTGCGCGCTTTCAATCAGTTTTTGAATTTAGCGAATATTGCCGATATGGAATATTTTTCCAGTGCCTTCGCACAACATGGCGATGGCTTGGAAAACTTACTCAAAGGATTGATAGAAGAGAAAGGTAGTGATGCTGTTTACGACGTAATTCAAAATCTTTGCATCGAATTGGTGCTTACTGCTCACCCAACCGAAGTGACACGCCGCACTTTAATTCAAAAATACGAAAAAATAGCAGACACCCTTTCTGATCGAAGTCGTCAGGATTTTTTGCGTTATGAAGCTAATAAGATTGAAGGTCGACTTCGTAGACTAATTGAAGAAGTGTGGAACACCGATGAAATTCGCAGCGAACGGCCAACGGCGGTTGACGAAGCAAAGTGGGGTTTTGCTGTAATTGAAAACAGCTTATGGGAAGCTGTACCTGATTTCATTCGTCACATGGATCGCTTGTCACGCACTTATCTAGGGAAAAGTTTACCGCTTGATCTTCAGCCCTTTCGATTTTATTCGTGGATGGGAGGAGATCGTGACGGAAACCCGAATGTCACCAGCAAAGTAACCGAAGAGGTGATTTTATTGGGACGCTGGATGGCTGCCAATTTATACCTCGGTGATGTTCACGAACTGGGTGCGGAACTCAGTATGTATCAAGCGAGTGCCGAGTTGCGATCCAGGTTGCCAAATCCGGAAAGTGCCACACCTTATCGCGATTACTTACATCAATTACGTTCGCGCCTTGAGGCAACCTTGAAGTGGACAAATGACTGTTTGAAGGATCGCAGTACGCCGCTCAATGACAAAGTGATTTCTACCAAAGAAGAATTACTCGAACCGCTGCAAATTATTTTTCAATCTTTACAGGAATGTGGGTTTGCCTACGTCGCGAATGGTCCAATTACGGACACCATCAGACGAATATATGCTTTTGGTACAAATTTAGTCCCTCTGGATATTCGCCAGGACGGTGAACGTCACGTAAAACTTCTGGATGAGCTAACGCTGTATTTAGAAATTGGTTCCTACCTGGAGTGGACAGAAGAAAAAAGACAAGAATTTTTATTAGATCAGCTCGCAAGTAAACGCCCACTCCTTCCTCAAGTATGGCCTGCGAGTGATGAAGCTAAAGAAGTCCTGGCAACGTGTAAAGTCATTGCTCAACAACCGCGAGAAACCTTATCGCATTATGTGATTTCTATGGCACAACAACCTTCTGACGTGCTCGCGGTGGCCTTGTTGTTAAGGGAAAGTGGTGTGCGTTGGAACATGCCTATTGTGCCCTTATTTGAAACCCTGGATGATTTGGACCGAGCCCCCAGCGTGATGAATCGACTCTGGCAAAATCATTGGTACCGTAATTATATTTTGCATAGCCCTGAAGATGGCAGCGCTAAAGTTCAAGCGCAAACTGTGATGATTGGTTACTCTGATTCGGCAAAGGACGCGGGAAAACTTGCCGCAACCTGGGCCCAATATAAAGCACAAGAGAAGTTGGTACTTCTTGCTGATCAACATGATGTGAATCTGATTTTATTTCATGGTCGCGGCGGAACAGTTGGTCGCGGTGGTGGCCCTGTTGAAAAAGCGATGGCTTCGCAACCGCCGGGTTCAGTCAAAGGACGAATCCGTGTCACCGAGCAAGGTGAAATGATTCGTTATAAATTTGGTTTGCCGAGGTTGGCCTTTAACAGTCTGGCAACCTATGTCAGTGCAACTATGACAGCAACTATGAGCCCAGCTCCCGCGCCGAAAGATATATGGCGAGACACTATGGAAACACTTTCAAAAGTGAGTCTGGAGGCCTACCGCAGTGTAGTGCGTGGTCATAAAGATTTTGTTCCGTATTTTAGAAGTCTGACTCCGGAACAGGAATTGAGTAAGCTGGCCTTGGGGTCGCGCCCGGCTAAACGCAAAGCTAGCGGTGGTGTGGAAAGTTTGCGGGCCATTCCCTGGGTATTTGCCTGGGCGCAAGTGCGATTGAATTTACCGGGTTGGTTAGGTACAGGCGACGCACTGGATTATGCCAATGAAAACTGCAAAGACATATTGGATGATATGTTACAAAATTGGCCGTTTTTTTCGGCCTATATTGATCTTTTGGAAATGGTACTGGGTAAAGCAGATTTAGAAGTTTGTACTTATTATGAGGCGCAGTTGGTGGCTGATGAGCATAGAGGCTTGGGCGTCATATTGCGTTCACAATTGAGTGAGCTTATGGATTCGCTTAACAAAATAAAAGGTCAAAAATATTTGTTAGCTTCAGACCCTTTGTTGCAACAGTCGCTGGCAGTACGTAAACCTTATATTGACCCTTTAAATTATTTACAGGCGGAATTGCTAAAACGTGATCGTATGGCTGAAAAAATTTCGCCGGAACTTGAACAGGCGCTCAAAGTAACTATGGCGGGAATATCCGCAGGCATGCGCAATACCGGCTAATTGTTTACCGTTAGGTTTTTTAACCAACGTTTTTTTCCAATACGCCACCATATGGGTGGGAATTTAGCGGTATCTTCCAGATAAGTTACGATGTATAAAAGTTGAAAGGGAAGCTTAAAATAAAATAATCCCAGCACAAAAGCTGGAATTCCTATTGCCCACATGACGATTGTGTCCACGATCAGTACAAATTTATTGTCTGCGCCAGCACGGATGACACCAATAATGCGTTGCATATTAATTACTTTTATCCAGGTCAACATGCAAAACACCAACAAGGTTTTTTGCAGTAGTTTGCCGGTTTCTTCGCTCGCCTGGCTGAAGTAGCTCACGATAAGTGGCGACACTAACCACAGCAATAAACTTAAACTCAAAACGGCATAGATTGTCAGCTTGTCGAAAAATTTATAAAGCTGCCACGCTTCTTCTTTGTTATTTGCGCCCAGGGCGTGACCAATCATAATGGCAGACGCACTTGCAGTACCAATAAAAAAGGAAAAGAAAGCAGATTCGATAGGGACAATAATTCCCATTACAGCTAGTGCATCTGTGCCTGCATAACCCGTAAGTACATGGTAAGTGGCGTTGCCCAAAGCCCAAATAAAATAATTAGAAATTAAAGGTATCGCAAAAATTAAAAAATCTTTAATGCGCTTTAAACTAAAAACTTGATAAAAATCCAAATGTAATGCAGAAAAGACATGTTTTTTTACTGCTAACCAGATAACAATAATTGTGACTTGTAACAGTCGCGAAGCCAGGGTTCCCCAAGCGGCGCCCGCGACACCGAGCTCGGGAAAACCAAAATGACCAAAAATCAGAACATAGTTGAAAAACACGTTTGCGACGGCGGCAACAAATCCGATTAATAAAGGTAAGCCTGTTTCTCCAATTGCCCTCAGCGCTGCTTCAAAAATCACGATCCATTGCGTGAGTAAAAGCGCAAGTGCAGTAATGAGTAAATAACTTGAAGCAAGACGTATTACTTCCTTGTCAGGATTGAGAATGGACAACCACCAGGTATTATTAATTACAAACAATACAACACAGGGAAGTATGAGCAGCGTGCCGACAAGGTAAGTAATCGCAAGTGTGTTGCGACTTGCTTGGATATCTTTAGCGCCGTGATATTGCGCCAGCAAAATGCTGCAGCCGGTAGCGACGCCCAACATGACGACCAAAAGTAAAAAGTGTATTTTCGCAGAGAGCCCGACCGCGGCAATGGCTGCGGCCCCTAAACTACCCACCATAACGATATCAGCCATGCCGAGTACGGCCTGCAACAGCATTTGCAGCCCGACAGGCAGCGCGAGTTTAGAGACGCGGACCAGGAATTGGCGCTTGGAGTTGGGAGACATGTACTTGAGACTAAAAAGCCTTGTTTTAATGTTGGTGGAATACCACTTTCTTCGGCGTCGCGATACTAACAAATTATGCCAGCGTGCGTGGTCGCAATTGAAGGTCTTTGCTTTTAAAAAGTGACTCTAGGCAATACAATTGCGCGTTACCTGAGACGCTGCGGTAAACGCCTGATGTTTGAAGAAATACCCCTAAATCGCCCGCAAACTCCCCTTTTGGACACTGTGACACTTCCTGCTGATCTAAAACTGCTGGATGACAAGCAATTGCCTCAATTGGCCGAGGAATTACGTGAGTTTTTGCTCTACAGCGTTGGGCAAACGGGGGGACATTTTGGCGCTGGTCTGGGTGTAGTCGAGCTTACCGTTGCTTTACACTATGTATTGAATACCCCCGACGATAAGCTGGTGTGGGATGTAGGGCATCAGTGTTACCCACATAAAATTCTGACGGGTCGTCGTGAAGCGATGAAGACGATACGCCAACTGGGTGGATTGTCTGGCTTCAACAAACGTGCTGAAAGCGAATTTGATACCTTTGGCGTAGGGCATTCCAGCACTTCAATCAGCGCAGCCCTGGGAATGGCCATTGCGAATCAGATGCGCGATTTGCAAAACAAGACTGTGGCGGTGATCGGTGATGGCGCTATGACAGCGGGTATCGCATTCGAAGCCCTGAATCATGCGGCTCACACCAGCGCTGACCTGCTTGTTGTCCTCAATGATAATAATATGTCGATCTCCAAAAACGTCGGTGGATTGGCAACCTATTTCTCCAAAATCTGGGCAAGTAAGACCTATACCGCACTGCGTGAAGGCAGCAAACGCGTGCTGCAACGTGTGCCTCATGCCTGGGATTTGGCTCGGCGTACCGAAGAGCATATGAAAGGCATGGTCTCGCCTGGCACCTTGTTTGAAGAGCTGGGATTTTATTATGTTGGTCCCATTGACGGTCACGACGTAAATCAATTGGTCCGTTATCTAGGCAATATGCTAGAAATTAAAGGGCCCAAGCTTTTGCATGTCATCACCACGAAAGGCAAGGGTTTTGCCCCCGCAGAAAATGACCCGGTTGGCTACCACGCGCTCAATAAAATTGAGCCTAAAAAGGCGGTCAGCATCGCCAAGCCAGTGGCCAACTCTGCTAAAAAATATCAGGATGTTTTTGGTGATTGGCTCTGTGATGTAGCGACTGTAGATCCGCACTTGATTGGAATTACGCCAGCGATGTGTGAAGGTTCGGGTATGGCTAAATTCGCTGAACAATTTCCGGATCACTACCACGATGTGGCCATCGCAGAACAGCATGCTCTGACCTTTGCAGCGGGATTGGCCTGTGAGAAATTCAAACCGGTAGTGGCGATTTATTCCACTTTTTTACAGCGGGCTTATGACCAGTTGGTGCATGATATTGCGCTGCAAAACCTTGATGTTACCTTTGCTATTGATCGAGCGGGCTTAGTCGGTGAAGACGGGCCTACCCATGCCGGCGCCTTTGACATCAGTTATCTACGTTGTATTCCCAACATGTTAATTGCCACTCCCAGTGATGAAAACGAGTGTCGTCAACTCTTGTTCAGTTGTTACGACCATACCGGGCCGGCAGCGGTGCGCTATCCCAGGGGTAATGGAACAGGTGTTGAAATCGAATTGGAAAATGAAAAATTTCCAATCGGTGTGGGGAGGTTGTTGCGTGAGGGTGCTGGTGTTTGTATTTTAAATTTTGGTGTTCTACTGCCAGACGCTTTAAGCGTTGCAGCTCGAAATAATTTCAGTGTTGCTGATATGCGCTGGGCCAAGCCTTTAGATGAAAAATTAATACTGGAACTCGCCAGCAAACACACCCATTTCGTGACCCTGGAAGAAAATGCGATAGCGGGGGGAGCTGGCTCCGGAGTTTTAGAGCTTTTAGTGTCTAAAGGTCTAAATAAACCTGTTCTGCAACTCGGACTGAGCGATCAGTACTATGAACATGGGAAACGTGAGGAATTGCTTCAGGTGGCAGGACTGGATCAAGCCTCAATAGAGCAGGGAATTCTGCGCTGGTTGAGAAACCTGAGTCAGGATGAAATTAATCTACAAAGCCTAAAATAATTCACCTTGCTATATCTCTGATCTACATCGATAATAGTAATCATTATTAATTAGCTTAATTTTCCTTTTTCAAAGATGTCAGATTCTCTACCCTTAAATCAATTGCGTGGCGGCCAACATGGCGTAATTGCTCACGTAAACTCCAGTGAAATGATGGAGAAACAGTGCCTGGCTCTGGGTCTGACACCTGGCACTGAAATCCGTATATTGCGACAGGCTCGTGGCAAGGGCCCAATGCAGGTAAAAAGCCAGGGTAGTTATTTCGCCATTCGCGCAGAGGAAGCTGCACACATCTATGTCAGTTTGCCAGCTGGGGAAAAAGGTTCAGAGTGAAAGAAGTCGCCATCCTTGGCAGCCCTAACTGCGGTAAAACCACAATATTCAATCGACTTACCGGCACGCGACAGCACACCGGTAACTGGCCTGGGGTAACAGTTGAACGCAAGGATGGCGATCTGGATTTAAATGGCGAGCGTGTGCGTCTCGTGGATTTACCTGGCATCTATTCACTTGAGAGCGATATTCAGGGCATTGACGCTGAAGTTGTCTATCGCTATTTGGCGGAGTCAAAAGCTTCCCTCGTCCTTCTGGTTCTAGACTCAACACGCCTGCCACGTCAATTGGCCTTACTGCCAGCGTTAATTAAATTTGGTGTGCCCATTTTATTGGTGGCAAATATGTTGGATGCCGCCGAAGAAGAAGGAATGCATGTTGACCTTGCAAGTCTGGCTCGCACTTCAAAACTGCCTGTAGTTGGTGTGGTTGGTTCAACTGGAAAAGGTATCCCTGAATTAAAACAGCAGATGGCTGGGCTCTTGCTAAGTTTCCCACCTGTTCCGACTCAAATTGATATTAATGACATTGCTGCACACTCTTATCGCCCTGGTAATGAAATAAGTCGAACAGAAAAAATAGATCGCTGGTTACTCCACCCGTGGTTAGCGCTGCCTTTCTTTTTGTTAGTGATGTATTTGTTATTTACGATTTCGGTCAATGTCGGTTCGGTATTCATTGAGTTTTTTGAAATACTTTTTGGAACGGCGGTGGTTGAAACACCGCGTTGGCTCTTGACCTCAATCGGCTCGCCTGAGTGGTTGCAAGTCATGATTGCCGATGGTGTTGGAGGGGGCATTCAATTAGTTGCTACCTTTATTCCTGTGATTGGTTGTTTGTATCTTTGTATGGCTGTGTTGGAAGACTCAGGATATTTGTCGCGAGCAGCCTTCGTTATTGATCGACTTATGGCCCGTATTGGATTACCTGGGCAAGCTTTTATTCCTCTTATAGTGGGATTCGGCTGCAATGTTCCTTCAGTAATGGCTTCACGTTCCCTAAACCAACTGAGTGCGAGATTAACAACAATCTTTATTGCGCCCTTTATGTCTTGCGGAGCGCGTTTATCGGTTTACGTTTTTGTTGGCACCGCGTTTTTTCCAAAGCAAGCACATAACGCAATTTTTGCGCTCTATCTTTTAGGGATTGTTGTTGCGGTTTTATCGGCATGGATATTACGCCGGAAATTATTTAGTGATCGTCCAGGTATTAATATCAGTGAGATGCCGGCGTATCACAGGCCATTGTTGAGAAATGTTTTAACTCAAGCCTGGCATCGCTTGCATTCCTTTATTTGGCGTGCAGGAAAAAGCATTGTTGCAGTGGTTTTTGTGCTTAACATTGTTTCTTCTTTCGGAACGGACGGCACTTGGGGAAATCAGAACACTGAGAAATCAGCACTGTCTTCACTGGGTAAGGTTATTACACCGGCTTTTGAACCTATTGGTATCGGCGAAGAAAATTGGCCCGCTACGGTAGGTTTATTTACCGGACTTTTCGCTAAAGAAGTTGTTGTGGGAACCCTGGATAATCTCTACGCACCACCGGAACTGGAAGAAGGTGTTGGCGGGATGCCAGCTTACGGAGCTGATGTTAGCGCAGCTTTTGCTAGTGTTGTAGATAACGGTAATGGACTGCTAGGCGCACTGGTTGATCCGCTTGGTATTGGTTCGGCACAGGAAGAACTGGAAAATGAGTTGCCGGCTTCTTACAGCGCCATGCTTTCTTTATTTCCTTCTGCTTGGGGCGCCTTTTGTTATTTAGTCTTTATTCTTTTATACGCACCCTGTGTAGCAACAATTGGTGTAATGCAACGTGAAGCGGGTAAAGTTTGGTTGGGTTTCGCTATCTTTTGGAGCCTCTTGTTGTCGTATTGGTTAGCATCTTTTTTGTGGCATCTCAGTCTGGTTTTCGTGTCTCCAGTCTCTGCGCTGCTTTGGATAGTCTGTTCAAGTACGGTATTGTACTTTTCTTACAGCTTTATTCTTTCACAAATGCAAAAACAAATTGTCCAACAAATACCAGCCGTAAATATTTGATCACAGACCCGGCTGCGGATCTTTAATTGCATAATGAGTGAAAGGGGTCGCGAGACTTACCCCCATTCTTTCTGAGGTAGATAAAATCAGTTCGCGAAAATCGCGACGAATATTGATTATTTGATCCACTTTTTTAATGTGAAATAAAATCCCCCAGGAAACCGCATGGTCACCTGTTTCCAATACTTTTATTTCCGGTGGGAATTGGGCTTCGAGGGGAATGCCTTGTTTGCAAGCTTCGTCGAAAGCCTGATTAAACATGAGCTTGATTGAATCGATGGGAGTGTCGTATCCAATATTAAAGCTCAAACACTCTCGTAAACCTTTTGCTGAAGCAAACTTTGATAAATTGTGTATTACCTTATCACGCACATGTGCGTTGCGAATCATAACTCTGTGGTTGTTGGAGATATTCAAAATTTCAGTGTGGAAAAGTTTGGTTTTATACACTCTTCCCAAAATTCCTCCTTCCATATCTACAATATCCCCCTCCTCAAACATGTCGGAATTGAGAATAATCAATCCGCTAATTATATCGGGTGCCCAGGATGCTTGAGTCAAGCCTAGCATGACACCTAAAACACCAATTACACCTCCGGCTTCAAGCAGAGAGTCAAAACCTAATTGATGAATAATGGCGATTACTGCAACTATCGTTACAATAATTGCGGTTAAGATGCTGAACAATCGACTTTGATAAGTTTCAATATAAACGCGGCTTCCACCAATCTCACGAACTTTTCCGTACCACTTATGGATGTAATATTGAGAGAGATAGTTGAATAAATATGCGATATACAAAATAGCCAGTATGCCCAGAATTTTTAGCCCTTGTGAGCCGTCACCTGCGGGCAAATATAAATATTGATAGCCATACACCAGAATAATAATAATGTTCAGGCCGCGAAGGAGAAGCAGTCTGAATTTAAAGGTGCTTTCGGCAATGGTTGCTGACGTAATGCGTTTTAGTAGCGGTTTGGCAAAGATAATTAAGATGCAATTTACAGCCAGCACACTATAATCAAGAGCGGAGAGTGAAGAGACAAAGTCTTTTAGAAGCTCGACATCCATAGGACTTATTACATCATTTTATTTTGTGAGTTTACAGTTTAGCATGAGCGAGCTCATTTCCCACCCCTTCGATGTGCTTAAGCTGCGCAAGCAAATTGCTGAACTTGATGGGCAAGCAATCAAAGCCTGTGACGGTGTCGCGACACCCTTAAGTGATTACTTATCATATTATGGATATCAGCAAACCATAGCGCTGGCAACAGATCAATTCTTTATAGATAGCCTGATTCAGGGTGAAATAAAAAGCTTTGTTTATATCTGGCTCAGAGAGCATGCAAAAGGCACTGTCATCGTTGCGCCCGGCCTATTTGATCATGTGGGCATTTATCAAAAGTTTATTGCATATTTGCTGTCAGAAAATTTCAGTGTTTTGGCAATTGATATGCCTGGACACGGTTTAAGTGAAGGTGAGCGTGCTGAGATTGGTGACTTTTCGGAATACGTTACTATTATCGATGCCTGTTTGGAAAAATTTCAGCAATTAATATCTTTTGATAAATTAATAATGCTTGGGCAGAGTACGGGGGGTGCAGCAGTCGCACATTACCTGCTAAGCGGGAAGTTTAATAATCGCGTTAGCGCGGCAATTTTATTGGCGCCATTGTTACGACCAACAAATTGGGCTTATGTTAATTCGGCATGGCTGCTTGCTCATTACTTTATTAAGCGCGTTCCCCGTCGATTTGCTGTAAATTCTAATGATGAACATTTTCTTGAATTTCTTGAAAATAGAGATTGCTTGCAACCCAAACATATTTCTTTACGCTGGGTGGGCGCTATGCGTGAATGGATTAAAACTTTCCCTAAATTTGCTGTAAACGCAACACCTATTCTAATTTTACAAGGCGATGACGATGGCACCGTAGATTGGAAATATAACTTGCCCATCTTTGAGTCTAAATTCTGTAACGCACAAGTAAAAATAATTACGGGTGCGCGACATCATCTTGTGAATGAAGCGAAAAATCACTTTAATGAAGTTAAATTAGCAGTGTCTGAATTTTTATCGAGCTTAAAATAACACGCGACAGCGCACAGTACCTTCCACCGATTTCAGTTGTTGCAGCGCTAGCTCACTGTAATCTGAATCAACATCTATCACTACGTAACCGACTTTGGCATTTGTCTGCAAATATTGACTGGCGATATTGATGTTGTTTTCCGAAAAAATTCTGTTGATGGCAGTCATTACGCCGGGAACATTGTTATGTACGTGCAACAGGCGGTGCACATTTTTATGAGCAGGTAAGGCAACCTCGGGGAAATTTACAGACGAAATTGTTGTGCCGTTGTCCGAATATTTAATGAGTTTTTCTGCTACTTCAACACCGATGTTTTCTTGGGCTTCCATGGTCGAGCCGCCAATATGTGGGGTAAGTATTACATTATCAAATTGTCGAAGTGGACTGGTAAATTCCTCGTCATTGCCCTTGGGTTCAATGGGAAAAACATCAATAGCTGCGCCGGCCAAGTGTTTGTTTTTGATTGCTTTAGATAGCGCCTCAATGTCGACAACAGTACCGCGTGAAGCATTTAATAAGATCGCTCCTTTTTTCATGCTGGTCAGTTCTTTTTCGCCAATCATATTGCGAGTCGCGGGATTTTCCGGCACATGCAAACTAACAACATCTGCAAGACTTAATAATTCATTGAGAGTTTTGCAGGCGGCAGCGTTGCCCATGGGTAATTTGCTAATGGCATCATAAAAAAAGACTTTCATGCCGAGTGATTCAGCTAACACGCTGACTTGAGAGCCGATGGAGCCGTACCCGACTATGCCGAGGGTTTTTCCACGAATTTCAAAAGAACCTGTAGCAGATTTAAGCCATTCACCGCGATGGCAGCCTGCATTTTTGGCTGGAATATCTCTTAAAAGAAGAATAGCTTCCGCTATGACCAACTCTGCAACGCTGCGCGTGTTGGAAAAGGGCGCGTTAAATACTGCTACACCTAACTCCTGCGCAGCTTGTAAGTCCACTTGATTCGTGCCAATACAGAAACAACCAACGGCGACAAGTTTATTTGTTTTCTCCAGCACTTCGCGATTTAGTTGGGTTCGCGATCGAATGCCAACAAAATGGGCATCCTTGATTGTTTCGATGAGTTCGTTACTACTTAAAGCCGTTTTTAAATAGACAATGTTGCTATAGCCGGCGTTTTTTAAACTGTCGACGGCGCTTTGATGCACGCCCTCCAAAAGGACAAATTTTATCTTCTCTTTTTCTAGCGATGTTTGTGCAACACTCATACTTCTTTAACCTCTACACCTTTTTGCGTGCCCAAAAACAAAATATCTGCTGGTCTGGCAGCGAACAATCCATTGCTGACGACACCGGTAATTTGGTTGAGTTGATTTTCCAGCAGAATTGCGTCTTGAATTTTTAAGCCGTGAATATCCAGTATTTCATTTCCATTGTCTGTGACAAATCCATTTCGACGAATGGGTTTGCCGCCGAGTAAGCTTATTTCGCGTGAAACGTGTGCGCGTGCCATGGGTATAACTTCTACCGGCAGTGGAAAATAACCGAGCGTATCAACCCATTTGCTCTCGTCTACAATGCAAATAAAGGTCTCGGAGCAAGCAGCTACAATTTTTTCCCGCGTTAAAGCTCCGCCACCGCCTTTTATCAGTTGAAGCTTTTTATTAGATTCATCTGCACCGTCAATATAAAATCCCAAAACTTCCACGCTGTTTAGTTCGTAAACGCTTATGCCCACCTCTTCAAGGCGATCTGAAGAGGACGTTGAGCTGGAAACAGCGCCTTCAAACTTGTCTTTATGCTGTGCAAGTAATTCGATAAAGATATTGGTTGTGGATCCAGTGCCAATGCCAATAATGGAATCTGCTTCAAGTTTTGGAACAATATAGTCTAGAGCCGCTTGTGCGACTGATCTTTTAAGCTCGTCGGAGGTCATGTTTGGGTCGATTGCGTAAAAAGCCGGTATTTTACGCCGATTTGTCGTGCATCGAAATATGCAATATGCTCGGATTTCGAAATGAGAGGTAAATAATGTCGGAGGCTCTATGCCACACACCTATCTAAAGCGCATTCTGGACGCTCGTATCTATGATCTGGCGGAAGAAAGCCCTCTGGATGAAGCGCCACTCATTTCGCGCCGATTAAATAATCAGATTTGGCTAAAGCGAGAAGATTTACAGCCTGTATTTTCTTTTAAAATCCGCGGCGCCTACAACAAGCTTCGACTCTTAACAGACGAACAAAGAAAGCGCGGTGTGATAGCCGCGTCTGCTGGCAATCATGCCCAGGGTTTGGCAATGGCGGCCAGGCATCTCAAAATTAAAGCAACAATTGTGATGCCGACCACTACAGCACAAATTAAAGCGGATGCGGTGCAGCGTTTTGGCGCGAAGGTGGTGTTAAAGGGTGATACTTACGACGAAGCTGCAGAACATGCACAAAAAATATTACTACAGAAAAAGCTTATTTATATTCCTCCCTATGACGATGCTGATGTGATTGCGGGGCAAGGGACTGTTGCGATGGAGGTATTGCGACAACATCCGCAGCAGCTCGATGCGATATTCATTCCGGTTGGCGGGGGAGGCCTGTGTGCCGGTATGGCAGCATACATAAAAAGTGTGCGACCGGAAATAAAAGTGATTGCAGTTGAGGCTGAGGAGTCCGCTTGTTTAAAAGCGGCCATGGATGCAGGAAGAAGAATCACATTGTCTCAAGTGGGTATCTTTGCTGACGGTGTGGCCGTCGCGAAAATAGGAAAAGAAAATTGGCGATTACTCAAGAATACTGTTGACGCGGTGGTAACGGTATCGACAGACGAAATCTGTGCGGGAATTAAAGATATTTTTGAAGATACGCGCTCAATTGCTGAACCTGCTGGCGCATTGGCGCTTGCGGGTTTAAAAAAATACTGTATAGAACAGGATTGGAGCCAAAAAAGTTTGATAGCAATCGTAAGTGGAGCCAATACAAATTTTGATCGCTTGCGTTATATTTCTGAGCGCACGGAAATAGGTGAAAAACGTGAAGCAATTTTCGCGGTTAACATACCGGAGAAGCCGGGGAGTTATAAGAGATTCTGTGGATTATTAGGTAAGCGTGCAATCACAGAATTTAATTACCGTTATGCCAACAATAGTAAGGCCTTGATTTTTGTGGGTTTAAAAATGCAAGCTCAAAGTCAGGATAGGGCGCAGATTGTTAGCAAACTTGAAAGACACGGCTATGAAGTGATTGATATGACGGACAATGAAATGGCCAAAATGCATATTCGTCATATGGTAGGTGGGCATGCGCCAAACATGGATAATGAAGTGCTCTATCGCTTTGAGTTTCCTGAGCGTCCTGGTGCGATATTGGCGTTCTTAACCAGGCTTGCAGGCAATTGGAATATTTCTTTGTTCCATTACCGAAATCACGGGTCCGCTTTTGGGCGTGTGCTGGTAGGTATGCAAATACCAAAAGAAGAGCGTTCAAGTTTTGAATCCTTATTGCGAGAGCTTAACTATAACTTTTGGAACGAAAGTGATAATCCAGCCTATTTGCATTTTCTTGCTTAGATTTTGAAGGAGAAAACCTGGCATGACTAAAACGATTGTTATTACGGGAGCGTCTTCAGGATTTGGCGCAGCGGCGGCAAAGCGCTTTGCGCAAGATAAAGTAAAAATGATTCTGCTTGCGCGCAGACAATCTCGATTGGAGGAAATCGCTAAACAAGTGACGAGTCAAAACTCAGAATGTGAGTGCTTGGTATTACCAATGGATTTACAAAAAGATTCGGATTTGGATCAATTTCTAGAGCGAGTGCCCGAAGAGTTTCGAGCTATTGACGTGTTAGTCAATAATGCAGGTTTAGCTTTGGGGTTGAAAGGCGCCTGGGAGTGCGATCTCGATGACTGGGATCAAATGATCAACACCAATTGCCGAGCCCTTGTACGCCTAACTCGAAAAGTATTACCCATCATGGTGAATCAAAATCGCGGTCATATTATCAATTTGGGTTCGGTGGCAGGAAATTGGCCTTATCCTGGTGGTAATGTTTATGGCGCGACTAAAGCTTTTGTCCAGCAGTTCTCGCGAAACCTGCGCTGTGATTTGGTGGGCAAGAAAATACGGGTTACCAATATTGAACCCGGAATGGCGGATACAGAATTTTCCTTGGTGAGATTTTCTGGCGATAAATCGAAAGCGGATAAAGTGTATGAGGGGACACAGGCGCTGCGTGCGGAAGACGTTGCGGAAACAATTTATTGGGCGGCGTCGTTACCTGAGCATGTAAACATCAATACCCTGGAAGTGATGCCAACCTGCCAGGCTTGGGCGCCTTTCGCCGTAGATAGAACGATGGCGTCGAATTAACGCCATCATTAATATGAATCAAATTTAGAATCTGAAACCACCGCTTAAGGCAATAACATCTTGGGTATCATTATCTCTAAATGAAATTCCGGCATAAGCAGTCTCCGTAAAAAAATGAGTTGCATGAATTTCGGTAGAGCTGGAATTACTGTAGTTGCTAAAATCATAGTTGCTATAAGAAAAGCCTATCCCTGTGCGTTGATTGAAATAGTAGTCTGCGCCGGCATAAGCGCTGTGCCCATCGCCATCAACATCTACAAAGCCGGCCCGAAAAACCAGACTATTGTCAGCAAAGAGAGGCATGTAGTATTTAGCGTCTAAATTGGTCTCATAATCTAAGTCATCAATGTATTTAGTAGTGACTAGCAAGCCCTCTACTGGGGTTAAACCAAAATAATAGATTGTGGTTGAATCATCAAGGTCAACACCATTCGGTAGTTCTTGAGTCTGATAACCTACTCTAAGATAAAAAATTGAATTTGGTATATAAATTTCGGCGCTCAAGCTAGTCGAATCAACAACCAGGTCGTCCGAAATATCATTCGTTTTTGATATTGAAATATTTGAAGATTTGCTGAGGTAGCCAGCTTCCGCAAGTGGTCCGTGAGAGGTATTCACAGCTTTAAAGTGATACCGTATACCTGCTGAAAGAATAGTACCGTCGGTGTTTAGGCTATCTAAGTCATTTTTTGTTAGCACTCCTTCCACATCAAACTGATAATCTTCAGCGAAGGAAAAAGTTGAAAAGCTTGCGGCAAATGCAAGGGGTAAGAAAAAATTCTTCATTTAGATGCTCCTGAGCTATACAGAGTATGCGCTGCAGCTATCGTGCTGCAGCGACAGGAGCCATTATCAGTATTTAAACTGAATTGAATCTGAATAAATGTGGAGAAACCTGAACAAAACTTCGGAACTAAATTATTTTAGAGCCAACTACTATTAGAAAATAGAACTTTGGTCTCAAGTAGAGACCAAAGTCCCAGTTTGAAATTTAAAATCTAAACCCACCTGTTAATGCAATAACATTTTGATTGTCGGTATCGGTAAAAGAAATACCTGCATATGCGTCTTCCATAAAGAAGTGTGTAGCATGAATTTCAGTTTGACTAAAGTCGTCATTGTCACTCAAGTTAAAACCTATGCCTGTGCGTTGATTAAAATAATAATCTGCACCAACAGTCAAAGTATTCCCAAAATCATCGCTGTCTTCTAGTCCACCACGAAAAACCATGCTGTTGTCTGCTGTAAGTGGTAGATAGTATTTTGCATTAATGTTGGCTTGATAGTCAGTATCGTCGTTGTAGTAAGTCGTTAGCAGTAATCCATCAATAGGTGTTAGACCAAAATGTAAAGTGGTTGTCGAGTCATCGCCACCGTCAAATATTGCGTGGTCGGCTTTTAAATAAAACATAGTGTTAGGAATGTAGATTTCGCCACTAAGTATAGTGACGTCCACGTCTGCATCCCCTGAAATGTCGGTCATTTGTAATGCAGATATATTGGAGGATTTATTCAGATAGCCAGCTTCCGCAAGTGGGCCTTGCGAGGTGTCTACGCCTTTAAAGTGATACTGTATCCCAGCGGCAATTACAGTACTGTCGACATTCAGATTGTCGAGATCTTCTTTCGCGATAACTCCAGCCACATCAAACTGATAGTCCTCAGCAAAGGAAATAGTTGAAAAACATGCTGTTAAAGCTAAAGGTAAGAAATATTTTTTCATTTGGAAGCTCCTAAGCTACATAAATTATGTGCTGCAGCGACCTTGCTGCAGCGACAGGAGCTATTATCAGTATTTCAACTGAATTGAATCTGAATAATATGTAGAAACCCGAACAATACCAGTGAGTAAATTTATTTAAGTGCTAATTTTGATTGTTCAAGAATCCTGGGTGCAATTTCGCTAGCGAAATAGGCCACCGGCACGAGCGAACCATTGCCATCAATTGAAATTTCTCGTGAAGCCCAACCAGTGCCTGTCAGCGCAAACATTTTCATGCCGGGCTCGGAACCAAATGCCGGCATGTTAGGATCATTCGAAAGTGTCCAATTATTAGGGCCGAGAGCTAATTTCCCGTCTTCAGTATCGGGAACCAGGCCGTCGTGCGTGCGCGAAACGGCATGTTCAATATGCGGATAACTATCTGCTGTAAACATGGCTAGGGCGACGGCATTAGTTCCGGAAATCTGATCCATGACACGCAGAGTACCATTCGTGTAATCAATTGCTTTCTGGTAATTTTGCTTTTTAAAACTTAGTTCTGCAGCTAGCGCCAAGAGACGTGCATCGTTGAGTTGCATGCGATTCGATGCCCAACGAAAATTATTGTCTACCTCGTCGCGGTCATTGGAGTTCCAAATATCAGACTGTGTGTCAAAAGTGACGCCGGGATACCCCACTTTTTGGTAGGCGAGAACTTGATCTGCATAGGAATAAAGATTTGTTTCTGCCTGACTTAAATCCAAACCTTCTGGTTGATGAATTAAAAGTGAAACCGTACCTTCTGTTGAAACGGCTGCCCACCAGAATAGATCGACTCGATTATGGTGCGGGTGAGATTCAAGCAAACTTTTATATTTTTCAGCTCGGTCTTTCAAACCAAATTGAACCGCGCTGAGATAAAGTTCTGCAATTGCGGCATAGCGATCATCGTTGACATTGTTGTCTTTTGGATCAGCTTCTTTTCCCGAGGCACAGGGGTCGCGGTGAGTGCGTGGTTCGCGCCAGAGACTCCAGTTGTCGTTGTTAGGATAATAACCGCCTTCACCGCCAACATCGTTTGGTGTAAGACAGGTGAGGGGTTCGCTCTCGGCATTTTGAAAAGCGATTTCAGCTTGCTGGTATTGATTTTTTTGTTTCTCTACAGTTCCATATTTTTTATGCAAGCGCGACATTGCCGCAAGTGTGCGAGCAACAGAATAGGTGGCTTTAGTTTCAGGTTTGGATACGCAGGATCCTGTGCTGCCTTCTGCGCCAGTGCATACAGCCCATGTATCATTGGAATTGGTGTGTAGTTTGGCAAGAGCTAATTTTTGTCCCGGAATGATAATTTTATCCATGGGGTAATTAAAAAAGTCCAACTCTTTATACACCGTGTTCATTTTTGCATGACTGCTGTAATAAGTATTGGATTCGGGGTGTTGTTCAAGCATACTGATTAAACTCCATTGTGCTTCCGCTGCGTTTACCGGGTAGTAACCTTGATCACCGGCGTCAGCAATAAAGTTCAGTGTTAAAGAGTAATCATTCCAATTGTGAACATAGCGATCAAATACATCGCCTTCACGATGATGGTCGCTGAAGTAGTCAAAGAATTCGTATTGCAATCCTTTGTAAACGTCCTTGCTAATATCAAATGGCTTGGATCTATCTTTGCCAATTGCAAGCCGGTAAGAGTCGCCCAGCGTTTTAAGTGAAGTAAAATCAATCAGGAAAAAAGAATCGCCAGATGCAAAGTCATTTTCACGATAATCGGAACTTGAGCCTGTTAGGACGGGTTTGTTATCTGAATCAAGTACCTGCCACTCTACACTTTCATTCTCACCGGAGTACAAGTACACAGCAATTTTTTCCTGAAGAGGTAGATAGCCCGCGTAATTAATTCTAAAACGGTTTTCCATTTGAGAGCCATCATCATAACCTGTACTTCGTTTGTCAGTATTCAGTTTAGGTCCGCCGACGAGAATTTCAGTCTCTTTACTTTTTTCTACGGTGAGTTTTTGACATCCGAATAAAAAAGTAACTGTACAGAGTGTAAATAAGGATATGACAGTAGTTATAAATCGCATTTCTGCACCTCTTTATAGTATTTATTTTTGGTTTCTGTTTGGGAACTAAGTAAATGTGTGTTTTTCTTCGGGGAACTTTCCTGTTTTAACATCGTGGACATATTTTTTTAAAGCACCAGGAATATCTCCTGCTTCAACCAGGAAGTTTTTAGAAAATTTCGGCGGACGCTCAGTAAGGCCAAGAATGTCATTAATCACCAATACTTGAGCGTCTGTGTCTTTGCCCGCTCCAATGCCAATGGTTGGGATTTCTAATCGATCAGTCATACGTTTTCCCAAAGCAGCGGGAATCGCTTCTAAAACTATCGCGTCAGCACCGGCGTTTTGTAGTGCAATGGCATCTTTTAAAATTATTTCTGCCTGATCTTCATCTCTTCCTTGAACGCGAAAACCCCCAAACTTGTTCACACTTTGTGGGGTCAACCCAACATGTGCGCATACAGGGATCCCTCTCTCGCTAAGTGCATGTACTGTGTCACACAACCAATGCCCGCCTTCGATCTTTACCATATGTGCACCGGCTTGCATTACACGAGTCGCATTGCGCATTGCATCTGCCGTTGTCGCATAGGTCATAAATGGAAGGTCGCCGACAATCAGCGACATTGTGTTGCCGCGTGCGACAGCTTCGATATGGTAGATCATCTGTTCCATTGTCACGGGAACAGTGCTATCAAAGCCTAGAACTGTCATGCCGAGACTGTCACCAATTAAAACAACTTCCACACCGCATTTTTCAGCCATGGCTGCCATCGGTGCATCGTAAAGGGCCACGGTGACAAATTTTTCTTTTTCTTGTTTGAATTTCCTGAGCGTCAAGTTCGTGACTTTTTTCTCAAGGCTTGTGCTGCCATAGCTCATAGTGCTTACTCAATATGCGAATTAGGCGCCTATCAACAAAGGTTGGGGATTGTAATAGTGGCGTCCGTTTTTAATGTTTAGCAGATAATCAACCAGGTTGCGGTAGTCATTGGGATTGTTTACCCAATCAATGTCTGAAGCATTCACAATTAAAAGAGGCGATGCCTCATAGTAATGAAAAAATCGCGTATAAGCATCGTTCAGTTTGTGCAAATAATCGTAAGTGATGTTTTGCTCTGCGGGAATTCCGCGACGTTGAATGCGCTCTAGCAACACATCAGCGGGTGCTTGCAGGTAGATTACCAGGTCGGGTCGGGGCGCATCGATGGTGAGTTTGTCATAGACCTGTTGATAGAGACTTAGCTCTTCGTCGCCCAGAGTAAGTTCGGCGAACAATTGGTCTTTTTCAATTAGAAAATCTGCCACGCGCACAGGCTGGAACAAGTCTGCTTGTCTGAGCGAATTTATTTGCTGAACTCTTTGAAAAAGGAAAAATAATTGAGCGGGCAATGCTGCGTTGCTTTCATTGAGATAGAAGCGTTCGAGAAAGGGATTCTCTTCGGCACGTTCAAGCAGAGTTTCATAGTTGAATGTGCGAGCCAAATTCTTGGTGAGACTTGTTTTACCCACGCCAATGGGTCCCTCAACTGCGATATAGCGAGGAAGTTCGTATGCGCTTACATCAATTATCCAATCTTTTTCTTCGCTCAAAATTGTCACCGATCTAAACCTGCTGCCAGCCTGGATGAGGGAATCCAGGCGGTTTCAATTCTAAGGAGCGAGTTTCCACCCGCTTGTTTCTTCGCGCTCCAATCGAATCAAGTGCTCTGTGCCCACCTGGCACAATAATGACTCAATCGTCACCTTTTTGGAAAGGTCTGGAGTCGGTATTTGCAAATCTCCTGCAATTTCATTCAGTGGATAGAGCACAAAATTACGTTCATGAAGTCGCGGATGAGGAATTTGCAATTGTTCTGTATTCATTACTGTTTGTCCGTATAGCAAAATGTCGAGATCCAGTGTGCGCGCTCCCCAGCGTTCCCTTCGCACACGGCCTTGGTTTGCTTCAATAGTATGCAGTGAATTTAACAAATGTTCGGGTGAAAGTTTTGTACATAATTTGCACACACCGTTGATATAGTCAGCTTGCTCACCCGGGCCTACAGCTTTACTTTGATACCAGGATGAGACTTCAAGGAGTTCAGAGTTATCCAGGTTTTGCAGTGCCTGACAAGCGAGTTCTACTTGATGAAGTGGATCATTCAAGTTGCTGCCCAAGCTGATATAGGCTTCCACCCAATTCACTTATTGCTTCGTCCCCTGGATTTTTTTCGGCTTCGAGATGAACGTGACTGCTTTTCATTTTGGGCCTTGGCCAATAAGTCTTGTTTTTCATTTTCGGAAGCATTTTGAAAGTGCGTCCACCACAAACCCAAACCTTCTAGATTTTCTCCAGCCTGTTCGCGCAACAAGAGGAAATCATAGGCAGCTCGAAAACGTGGGTGTTCGAGCGTGACATAGGCTCTTTTTTTGTCTCTTCGCGGCAAACGCAATTGCAAGGCCCAAATTTCCCTCATCGGGATCAGAAAGCGTTTGGGTATTGCAGTGTGTTGCAACTGCTGGCTGACAACTTCACGTGCAGCATTTTGCATGGCCTCGTGCGTAGCCATTTGCAATTCACGAATGTTGTGACGCATGCTCGCTCGTAATGCAGGCCAGAGGAATGCCGCATAAATAAAGGCGGGTGTAATCCGTTTGCCTTGGCGTATGCGTTTGTCCGTGTTGGCACAAGCGTGGCTGACCAGGTTGTTGTCAGTTTCGTTGCCACGCTTTAAACAATATTCCAGTGAGGGAAACAAATATTCCAGCAAGCCATACTCGCGCAATAATGCCAAGGTTGCCGTGGCCGAACCATTGGTAAACAATTTAAGCACTTCTTCAAACAATCGAGCCGATGGTATATGTGAGAGATAGTCAGCGTGTTCTCGAATGGGCTTGTCCGATTCAATTTCAATACTGAAACCTAGCTTGGCTGCAAAACGCATGGCTCTCAGCAAGCGAACGGGATCTTCCTTATAGCGCGCGTCTGGATCGCCAATCACGCGAATTCGGCGATTATTAAGATCCTCGAGACTCGTTCCAAAATTAAGGAGTTGCTGTTTTGCGGGATTGTAGTAAAGGGCGTTGACAGTGAAATCCCTGCGCGCGGCATCACTGACGATATCACCATAAACATTATCACGCAGCAAAACACCATCTTCATTCTGCTGGGCTTCACTGTCATTCTCAGCTTCAACATGGCTCGCCCGGAAAGTCGTCACTTCAATTATTTCGCGGCCCATTCGCACATGAACAATGCGAAATCGTTTGCCAATAATACGAGCACCGCGGAAGAGTTGCTTTATTTGTTCAGGCGTTGCGCTGGTGGCCACATCGAAATCTTTTGGATGACTGCCTAACAGCAAGTCTCGCACACCACCACCCACGAGGTAGGCTTCATGGTCGTGCTTTTGTAAGGTTTCTATAACTCGCAAGGCTCCATGACTAATGTGGGCGTCGTCGATATGATGCTCGGAAGGGCCCAGTGCGATATAGGGCTGCGAGTTTTTCTTGCCAAGAATCGTCTTGAGCTTATTTAACATGAAGTGTGAAAATCGTAGTTCGTTGACAGCTAGAAGGAGGCCGCAAGTCTAGCATAGCGGGTGAGTGAGAGAAAAAATGATTTAGGGTCCAGATATCAAAACGGGAAAGCCGCTGGCTTTCCCGTAGAATTCTTAACAGTTTATTATTGTGCCTGACGCTGTATCAGGACACGTCCCTGTCCGTGTCAATCGCTGTTGCCAGCTAGCCCTCTCCAAGGTACACAAGTCAGTTTATACGCTTTCTTTCTTATTATTTCTTGTTGTTATTATGTGTTTTATTTCGTTCTTATTGTCTATTGTTATTATTATGTTATTGGTATTTTGTTCTTATTATTTGTTTTTGTTATTGTGCGCCAGTGGATGCAGCTAACATGCCAGCATACATATTCTTATAAAAAACAATCACTTAAGTTAATTTTTCATTTCTATATTAGGTTTTGCTATTTAAAATCGTTACTTTCTGTCTCGGTGGTTGTTACGTTTTTGTGAACTGGGTAACAACTTTTCTACAAGTAACAAGACTGTTTCCACTCGTGACAGCTGGCGCGATTAATTGTCGTAGGAATTAACCAGAGGGCGGTTTCAAGCGACACTAACGTGAACTATTAGCGTTTTGTGTGGGTTTCTTTCGAGGGATGCCAAGCCGTTGACGCCGCTCCCATAAACATTTGCGGCTTACCCCCAGTTTTTTGGCAAGCTCTGTTTCACTCATGCTGTCTTGATGTTCCAAAACAAATCTCTGGAAGTAGTCTTCAAGCGAGAGATCTTCATTTGGATCATTGCTTTCAGATTTATTGACTGGCATACGTCCCGGCGAGTCAAAGCTGTCATCATCATCGACTCTCACAAGATCAAGGTCTATCGACAGTTGGGTATGGTCAATTTCTTTGTCGTTCTCACACAATATCACTGAGCGTTGCATGGCGTTTTCCAGCTCACGAATATTGCCAGGCCAAGTGTAGGTGGTGATAGCCTGAATGGCTTCGGGCGTAAGAGCGAGGGGGGTCTTAAGTAATTCAGCGCAGTAACGTTTAACAAAGGTTTCCGCGAGGGCCAGGATGTCTTTACCGCGCTCTCTCAAAGGGGGCAATTTAATTTGAACGACATTAATCCTGAAATACAAATCTTCACGAAATTTGCTTTCCCGAGCCAACTTACCGAGGTCGCGGTGTGTGGCAGCCACAAGACGCACATCTACCTTGCGTGACTCCACCGAACCAATAGGTCGGACTTCACCTTCTTGCAGGACGCGTAAAAGCCTGGCTTGGGCTTCGAGTGGCAGCTCCCCAATTTCATCCAGAAAGAGGGTTCCGCCATCGGCTGCGGCAACCAGTCCTTCACGCATTGTTGCTGCACCCGTAAACGCACCTTTTTCATGCCCAAATAATTCGGCTTCGATCAGGGTTTCAGGTATCGCAGCACAGTTCACGGAAATGATTGGCTTGTCCTTGCGAGGGCTTTCCCGATGTATGGCATTTGCCACCAGCTCTTTCCCAGTTCCCGTTTCGCCGCAAACCAAAACGGTGGCATTGGTGGGCGCAACTTTGTGAATCTTGGCATAGAGATCTCGCATCACTGTGCTACTGCCAATCATGCCTTCTATGGCCTTGTCGTTACTGGGCTGCTTGCTACGTTGTGCTTGATTCTGGTTGGCCTTACCTATGACTCGTTTCACTGCCGCGAGCATTTCATCGTGGTCGAAGGGTTTGGCAATGTAGTCCACTGCGCCCATTCTCATGGAATCTACCGCCGATCTGAGGCTTGCATAGGACGTCATAATCAGTACGGGGACATCGCCAGCAAGTTGAATGAGATCGGTACCAGGCGCTCCTGGGAGCCTCAAATCGCTAATGATCAGGTCAAAGGTATCTAGCTTGTGTTTGCTGGTGGCTTCGGAAACAGAGGCGGCTTCTTTGATGTCGTGCTTGTTGCGTGTGAGCAGTTTTCGCAGTGCAGTGCGAATGATGATTTCATCTTCAACAATGAGAATTTTGCTCATACTTCAATCACGTGATGGCTTCGGCTGAGAATTGCCCACTCAGGGTGCGTTAGTGTTACCTGATGTGGCGCCAGATTCAAGCGATTTGGGTAACTTGATCACGAATTTTGTGCCTTTTTGTAACACTTTGTCGGCTGGAGTGATAATTTCGATGCTGCCATTGTGCTCATCAACAATGCTATAGACCATGGCCAACCCGAGCCCTGTACCTTCGCCTGGTTCTTTTGTTGTGAAGAAAGGCTCGAAAATTTGATCCATCAGATCAGCTGGGATGCCTGGTCCCTCGTCAATAACACTGAATTCGACTTGGTTTCCCTGAACCACTCCCTCAATACGAATTATTGAATTGAGGGGGCTTGCATCGCGAGAGTTTGAAAGTAAATTGATGAAAATCTGGATAATACGTTGGCTATCGCCGTGCACCCATAAATCGTCCGTCAATGCGTTCTCAAAGTGCATGTCATGTTTGTCTTTCTGCAACATCAAAAGATTGATCGCTTCCTGGGCGCATTCTTTTAGGGGCACCCGATGAAACTCTTCCACTTTTTGCTGGCCGGAATGCGAGAAACTGACAAGGGACTGAACAATGCGATTTACACGGTCTGTTTGTGAAAGAATTTGTTGGGCAGATTCCAGAATTTCTTCATCTTCAGTATCGAACTTCATGTTCTGTGCAAGACAGGCAATACCCGTTACCGGATTGCCAATTTCATGTGCAACACCTGCAGCGAGACGACCGATGGAAGCAAGTCGTTCGCTATGAACCAGCTCTTTTTCGAGCAGTTGAATTTCTGTGATGTCTTCCAACAAGATCACTTGGCCTTCGACTTGATGTCGAAAGGAGGTCGGAATAGCCGCTTTATGCAAAGTGATCCAGTGTGTATGTCCGGCGAGTTCCAATTCCTGTTTATGAAGGTGTGCTTGTTCAGATTGTGAAAAGCGATGCAGCAAGTCTCCCCAGGGCTCAAGAACTTCCTTCAAGTGTGAGCCGGTCACGGTATCAGCTTCGATGCCAGTCAAGTTCGCCATCGCACTATTCCACATTAAAATTTCCATATCCTTGCCAACGGAACACGTTGCCATTGGCAATTCTTCAAGTGTGCGGCGGTGGTAAAGTCTTAAATTATTCAGTTCAGCAGCTAAGCCCGTTAAGTGATCGCGATATTGATTAATTCGGCTTTCGATAAGATTGATATCAGTGGCGCCTTCGGATTCAGGCAAAATAAACGGGACCTGACGATCCATAATTTCACTGGCAACAGAGATACCCATCAAGCCGCTGAGGTTGGCTTCAACTTCATCACGTAGTCTTCGCAATGCATAGGGTCGACTTTCTGTGGGTTTAAAACCGAGCTTGTGGAGCGCGCGATCGACTTCTGCCTTGGCGGTATGCGCACCTATGCGACGAGACAAGCGCTCGACAATTTCACCGGGGCTACGCACATCGAGAGTCATGCGCACCGGATGACTCAATTCGTCTTCTGAACACAATTCAGCGGAATAGCGTTCTTCATCAGATTGCTTGGTAATAAAAGAAATCAGTACAAACACCAATGTATTGGCGCCAAGCGAGTAAAGCGTAATGCCGCTCCAATGACTAATTCCCACTGCGATATTGGATTGATTAAACCAGGGGATAAGCATTTCGCTTTTTCCCATTAACATTGGGAAAAACAAAGCAACGAGCCAAATAATTATTCCGCAAAACAAACCGGCAATCATGCCCTGACGATTTCCCTTGCTCCAATGTGCAACAGCAATTACGCCGGGTAAAAATTGCAGCGTGGCAATAAAAGCTGTGAGTGCGAGTTGTGTGAGATTAAAACGGTCACCCAGAGCCATATAAAAAACATAACCACCGAGAATGACGGTGCCGATAAGAGCGCGTCGCAGCCAGATTAATTGATTGTAAATTCCACCCTTGGTACTCAGCGGAAAGGCAGGCAAAATCCAATGATTAAGTATCATTGTGGAAAGTGAAAGCCCAATAGCAATCATTGCACCGGTTGCAGCAGAGAGCCCCGCTATAAATGCGATTAAAGTAAAGGCTTTGCTTTGCGCGGCAATTGGAATTGCGAGCGGAAAATATTCTGTAGGAATTGTGGTATTGATTTTTATGCCAGCCCAAAGAATTGGAAATACCGGCAAAGCCATTAAAAGCAAAAATAAGGGAAAGGCCCAAGTCACAATATTGCTGACGTTTTTTACTGGAGTTTCCAGTACTGTCATATGAAAAATATGTGGCATTGCCACCGCCGTAGCAATGAAGACTAACAACAGTGTGTGTGAAGATGATTGCTTAATGGGTGTATATAAATTTGCGAGGTGTTCGGGATTGGCGTTTAGCCAAGTGTCGAGTACATCGAGGCCGCCAAAAACATGATAAAGCGCAAATAAGCCTATTGCTAACAAACCAAAAAGTTTTATAAGTGATTCAAAAGCCATTGCGGTGATCAAACCACGAGGTTGCTCATGCTTTGAGCCAAACATCATGGCAAACCCTGCGACAACCAGGCAAAAAACCAGGGCCAGAATTTCACGGGTACCAAAAGATGAAGTGCTTTCTACTGATTGATCGCCGTAGGCAAGAATGTGAATAGTGTCGGCGACTGCCTGAATTTGTAACGCGAGTAGTGGTGCCAAGGCAAGCAACATACATAAGGCAATGAGTCCACCTACGCCGTGACTGTGATAGCGAAACGTAAGTAAATCAGCCATCGATTTAATTTGAAAGCGTTTAGCTAGTTCAACAAGTGGGTTTAATGCTATTGGAGCAAATAAGAAAAGTGCGCCGGTCCCAAGATAATATGCCAGTGCGCCATAACCAAAATTTCTTGCGAGATCAATAATGCCGTAAAACGACCACGCACTTGCAAAAATACCGAGAGAAAAAATATACGTAACGGGGTGATGGATTATTTTTTTACTGATCCATCCGCGCTCGGTAATCCAGGCAACGCCAAACAATACGCTGAGATAAATAAGACAAATGAGCGCGAGTTGTAAAAAACTAAAGGTCATGACTTTTATTTCGCCCCTGTAAGAAATAAGTCACAACTATGATCAAGGCCCAGATTAAAAAAGGGCGATACCATGCGCCATTGGGATTGATTCCCCAGCTAAACAGTGTTGGAGAAAAAATATAAACAACCAGAAGTAATAATATTAGGGGTCGTTGTTTGTTCATTTATCGATACATCAACTCCGTTTTTTCAAATTCCATTTGGCAATTTCCATTTGGCAAGGGCTTCCTCAAGAACAGTGTTTACAGAATGTTGAGGTTTTGGATCTATTTCAATACCCAAGTGTGCGCATGCTAACAAGATATTTTCTTTCGCGCTTTCATTGTTCACCGGTGAGGCATGATTTTGTTTGCTCAATTTCTTGCCGTTCTCATCCACCACTAGTGGTATATGAGCATAGTCCGGTGTGGGGTGGCCAAACAGAGAAAATAGTAAGCGTTGCTGTGAGGTGGTGTCCAGTAAGTCGGCGCCTCGAACGATATGCGTGATCCCCTGGAAAATATCATCAACCACCACCGCGAGCTGATAGGCGAATAAGCCATCTTTCCTGTGAACAACAAAATCTCCCGAGGCTAACAAATCAAAATCCTGTGCTCCGTAAACCTTATCGTTAAAGCGGCTTAATTTGTCGAGGGAGAGGTGCTTGCATGCATCCAGATTTAGTCTTACAGCAGCCGAATTTTCTTCGGTAATTCCAGAAGATCTGCACTGGCCGTCATACATCCCTTGTAATTCACGCAGGCGTTTGCGTGTGCAAACACAGCGGTAACTCAAACCTTTTTCCCTCAAAAGGGACAGGTATTCCCGATACGCTGCGCCGCGCTCACTTTGAAAAAGAATAGGCTCATCTGGTTCAAGCCCGTGAGCAAGTAAAGTGTTGATGATCAGATCAGTTGCGCCGACTTGCTCTCTTGGGGGGTCGATATCTTCGATGCGAACTAACCAGATTCCCTTATTGGCTTTGGCATCAAGATAACTGGCAAGTGCACATACAAGCGAGCCAAGATGTAAGGGTCCACTGGGAGAGGGGGCAAAACGGCCTCGGTATTGAGGCCTGAGAGGCTTTGAAAACTTATCAGAGTCTTCGCGTTCCGCCACTAAGCAATAGTTTGGCGTTCTTTAATTTCGTCCAGCGTTTTGCAGTCCACACACAGAGTTGCTGTGGGGCGAGCTTCCAAGCGACGTATCCCAATTTCAACGCCGCAAGCTTCGCAATACCCATAGTCTTCTGTTTCCAGTAACTCAAGAGTCTTATCAATCTTTTTAATAAGCTTGCGTTCACGATCGCGTGTTCTCAGCTCTAAACTGAACTCTTCTTCCTGGCTTGCTCTGTCAGCTGGATCGGGAAAGTTGGCTGCTTCGTCCTTCATGTGACTCACAGTGCGGTCAACTTCTTCCATTAATTCTTTTTTCCAAGCAAGTAGCAGAGCTTTGAAATGCTCTTTTTGCTTGGGGTTCATATACTCTTCGTTCTTTTTCTCTTTGTAAGGAGAAAAATCACGTAGAGCAAAAGTAGCAGTAGATTCTGTGTTAGGCATTGTGGGTTCGCCTCATTTCCAAAAACTCACACATGATTGGGGCATCGCTTTCAAATTCAAGATCTTGAGCTTGAAAGGCTCTCCCTTGACGGAAAGCGGCAAAGCTACCAGAAGTCGCGCCTGTGATCCAGATTTTTTGTAAACAGATAATGAGTACATGAATAAAAGTGTGGGATAAGTGAGATTTACAGTAAATAAAGATCACCGTTTTCAATTTCGTGTGCCGCACTAATGAGACGATCCCCGGCACAGGGGCCCGACAAACATTCACCGCTCTCAATTAAAAACAGTGCTCCGTGAGAGGCGCACTGAAGCAGTTCACCGTCGGGATCTAAAAATTGATTTTCTTGCCATTCCAGCGGGGTACCGAGATGAGGGCAAATGTTTCGATAGAGGTAGAATGAGTTGTTACGTTTGACCACTATAAACGCGCCCTTTGTGAGGTAAAAACCTCGGGCTTCGCCTTCCTTGATATCAGCTGCAGCACATAACCTTGTTCGAGGCACGGGGGTTTAGGCGCTAGAGCTGGCAGCGCTACCGGCTTGTTCAACTTCGTCGAGAAGTTGTGCTTTGAGATCGGGGGAAAGGTCGTTCCAATGCACATCCATAAGCGCGCCCTGTAAGGCGTAAAGCATAACTTTGCTGACGTGAATTCCACGGTTCTTTATACGCAAATACGCCTCGACCGCTCCCATTTTATTAAGGTCGTCATAGGTGTTGATGCCAATTGCATGCAGAATATTAACCGACGCCATGCCCAGATTTTTAAGGCCCAGCAGCTCACTGTTATTGGAGGTCATCGAATCAGAACTCCCGAAATTGTTATTATTAGAATCTTTTGTTTTTAGTTTTAAGCCTTGCTTTAGCAGCAAGGACGGGCGCGCCAATAACCTTGATTGGGAGAGTAAAAAAGCGCGTGGCCATTGATATAGCAAATAGCTATGATACAGACTTATGGTTACAGCGCAATTAAAATACGTGTTTTTATTTTTAAGAGTTAGTTTTTTTTCAAGACCCATTTAACTTATGTTGGCGCTAAAATGATTCTTTTCGAACACTCCGCAGGCGTCAATGACGAATTCATTGATTTTCAAAGTCTTAAAGTTCCTGTTCATGTTGAGTTGCTTAAACCGCTTCAAGAGCTTGAGAAGGCGGCTGGATTGGCGGGTATTCAGCTTGGCTTTTGTAGTGGCTATCGATCCTTTGAGCGCCAACTGCAAATTTGGAATGATAAAGCGACTGGAAAGCGACCCTTATATGATCAGTCAGGTAATCCAGTTGAGGTATCCCAGCTTGATGATGAGCTGGTGATGAAAACCATTTTGCTTTGGTCTGCGTTGCCTGGCGCCTCTCGCCATCACTGGGGGACAGAAGTGGATGTTGTTGATGCGGGTTGTGTGGCTTCCGGGTATGAACCCAAATTACTTGTTACTGAATACGAAGAGCAGGGAGAGTTTTGTGTTTTGGGAAACTGGTTAAATGACTATTTTTCAAGTAAATCCCCGATTTTTTTCCGGCCGTACACCAGACAGTTTAAAGCAGGTGTGTCACCTGAACCCTGGCATTTGAGCTATAGGCCTTTGGCCGAGAATTACGCGAAGGCCTGTGATTTGAATAAGCTAAGAAGCCTCTTGGAAAGCAGTGATATTGCACTTAAGGATTGCGTGCTGACTAATTTGAACTGGATCTACGAAAATTTTGTGGCGCGCTATTTTTATGCTGTTGATTTTTGATTGTGACGGTGTATTGGTTGACAGTGAAGTTTTGGCTGCAAAAGTGTTTTCAGCCAGCTTGGAGAATTTTGGGATTAATTTGTCCCCGGAGGACTGTTATAAGCAGTTCAAAGGGCATAGCCTGGATTATTGTTTGTACTCGCTTAACAAACGCTATACGCAAGTTAACGAGCATTTTTTTCGCTATTTACAGAGAGAAACTGAAAAAGCTTTTGAGAAAGATCTAAAGCCGGTTGAAGGTGTTCAATCGGTATTGAGCTATTTGAAAGAAAAAGATATTCGTTTTTGTGTGGCGAGTAATGGTGAGCATAAAAAAATTACACATTCGCTTACTGTTACTGGCCTGTTGTCCTATTTTCCCTGTAATCGTTTTAGTCGGGATGATGTTGCAGAGGGCAAGCCTGCTCCAGATCTTTTTTTGTGTGCAGCTGAAGTCAACGAGATTGAACCAAGCCAGTGTTGTGTCATAGAAGATTCGGTTACAGGTGTTAGGGCTGCTCAGGCCGCGGGAATGCAGGTGTGGTATTTTAATCCCGGGGAGACATTAGCATCGGAAGCAGTTAAGGCAGATTTACATTTTTCGTCGATGAGCCAAATTTTAGGTCATATTAGAAAACTGTAAATTGAATTGTCTAGTTGAGAGCGCTTTTGCTGGCTTCGAGTTCTTGAATCCAGGCGAGCACAGATTCGCGATCTCTTAACATACCTTCGTAATTCTGCAGCGTTGCCTTGTTGGGGTTGCGAAATCGTTTCATAGTTTCAATTCGATCACGCAGGAAATTGATATCAGCCATTAATTTGCTGGTTGTTGAATTTAAGGCCAGCCCTTCATCTCCAGCAGCAACCAGAGAGTCATTGGCGTCTTTTTCTTGCTTTATGTTTGCGGTCATCATAGCTACTTCCCTAATCACATCTTTTCCTCGTGAAGCAAGGTTTTCTCGCTTCAGTATGGCGAAGTTTATGTAACTTGCCAGTTTCAGGAAAAACTGTTCTTAAAAACATCTTGTGAAAACGAAAAAGAAATAATACGTAACCGTTTTGGCATTAAAAATGAACTTGGTTATTACTACTTTTTCAATTTCTTACTGCTCTTTTCTCGACAATTTTTATTGTCGAGGTATAGTCTTAAAAGACGATTTAAATTTAGCGAAAGATCCGGGAGTCACGAATGAGTGATGAACGTTATGATTTGGTGTTTAAAGGGCAACTTGCGAAGTCCTTTGAGCTGACGACGGCAGTAAAAAACCTCGCTCAGCTTTTCAAAATTGATCCGCTCAAGGTAAAAGCAATGTTCGATGGCCGTACAACAGTTCTAAAACGCAACCTTGATATGGAAACCGCTACAAAATATAGAGTGGCAATCAAAAAAGCCGGCGCGCTTGTTGAATTAGAAGCGGTGAAAGAAGCTGCCGAACCAAAACCCCGGGCTCAGAAGGAAAGTCAAAGCGAAGGCAAGGCGGTATTTGGGGCGAGAGAGCCCAGTTCAGATTTATCTCCGGCTGTTGCTGAGCAAGCTGTAAAAGTGGACACATCCAACACCCAGATTGAAAAAACAGGCTTAACAACCTCAGCAGGCGTGTTTTCAGATCCGAGGCCGGAGCCCGTCGAAATTGCTATCCCGGATTTTGATATTGCGCCGGTGGGAGAAGATTTGTTGAAGCCTTCTGAAAAGCCTCCCGCCGAGAAAGTTGAGATTGATACCTCTTCCTTGAGTATCAAAGAGGCCGAGGGAAATTTGCTAGAGGATGATGAATATGAAGAAATCGTCCCTTTACCCTTTGATGCCAGTGCCTTTGACTTGGCACCGGTAGGGGCTGATGTACTTAAGCCTGAAGAGCGTAATGTTGTGGCAGAAGTTGAGGTTGATATTAGCAGTTTGAGCGTGGATGACAGCGGTGGGAACCTAGCGCCACCCAAGCCCGCTGCACCGCCGCCACCCGATACAAGTGGCTTGAAGCTCGCAGATTAATTGCAGATCTTTAAAGCTGGTAACTAGAACCGTGGTGCTTTTGGCTCTTGTTTGTAGGTCTCAATCGAATCAAGAATTTCTTTTTTTGCTTCGGTAGGGCCGAGCCATCCTTCAATTTTCACCCACTTTCCTTCTTCCAGATCCTTGTAGTGTTCAAAGAAATGCGAAATTTGTTTGAGTTTAATTTCTGGAAGGTCATTTACGCTCTCAACCCCGTTGTAATAGCTGGTGATCTTGCTTACGGGAACTGCGAGAATTTTGGCATCCTCACCTGATTCATCCACCATTTTCAGCATACCAATAGGCCGACAAGCGACGACAGAACCGGGCATCAGCTGGCGATTCATAAACACCAGCACATCGGCGGGGTCACCGTCACCACAGAGTGTGTGCGGGATGTACCCATAATTACACGGGTAGCGCATGGAGGTGCCAAGAATACGATCAACAAACAGGGCGCCGCTGTCTTTGTCGACTTCATATTTAATTGGCTCGCCGCCCATGGGAATTTCGATAATAACATTCACTTCTTCAGGCGCTTTTTTGCCTGTAGGTACAAGGTGGAGACTCATTGATTACTTCCTGAATACTTCAATAAAAGAGGGGTGTTTTAGGGGGCGGGATTTTAACATAGATCCCAAAAGAACAAAGGCTGCCCGGCAGACAGCCTTACGTTTTTCAGCGGCTATAACAATTTCAGAGTTAATCAGCGCTCACTGAGTCACCAACAACGAATCCACTGCCACTAACCACGGTTCCTTCAGCGTAGGAATCTTCAACATTAGTCAGTTTTATTTTGCCAACTTGCTTGTATTTTACTTTGATGACCTTGCCAGTAGCGGGATCTTTTATGACTTTGTCCTTGCGTTTCACAATCACGGTTTCACCTGATGAAAGACCCGCGTTACTTCCCTTGTTCAACATAATGGATGAGCCATCTACATCTGCAATGAGTATTTCAAGGTTCTGAGGCGTTACCTTTGCGGTCAATTTGGCTTTGCTAATTTTCTCAGCAACTTCATTAATTGCTTTGCGCATCGCCTTAGTCGCTTTTTTATTGTTAAATTTCTCGCCACCGCCAATACCTTTGAAGCTCACAGATAAGGAAGCCTCATTGCCGGAGCCGCTTTCAGCAAAGACAATTTGCCCAGTCTCAGCATTGACAATGCGAATATCAACCGCTGCGTGATAGCCCTTCTTACCTACGCCCAAGCCTTTTCCATGTCCACCCATACTGCTGTCACCGTACTCGGTTACGGAACCGGTCACGATATATTGCACTCCAATAATTTTTCCGAGCTGCGCAGCAGTTGAGCTGTCAAATCTACCAGAAGCACCAAGATCCTGCTCTTTCATAATCGCAGATAGCTTGTCGCGTTCGTAAATTTCCAGTTTTGTCTTTTTGACCAGCTGAGTTGCCAGCATATCTGCCGCACCTCGTCCCACTTTCCAGCCCCCATGGGGAGTCTTGTTATCAAAGTCCACCACAGCGACTCTCAGAGCCCAGGTGTTAATGGATGTGAATAAGATGATTAATAAACTTAAAGGTATATATAGTTTTTTCATGATTTCGCCCTTTACTATCCTCGGTCCATCGTGTGTTTAATTGGAAATGTCATTCTAGCGTGGCATAAGATAACTTAACCATGTGAATAATTGCTGAACAAGAGTTTAATACGTAGAATCGAGCATCGCGATGCAGCTCTGTCGCAATCCTATAGATAAATATAACGACCTTAAAGGGGGATTAATGGACCAGATGTTGATGTTGCCACCTATTCTTGGTGTGCTTGGCTTAGTAGCGGCCTTTGTTATCTACCTGATTATTTTGCGCTACCCAGCTGGTGAAGGCTTGGTTGCAGAGATAGCCAAGGAAATTCATGACGGCGCGATGGTTTTTATGCGCCGAGAATATTCCATTCTATTTATATTTGTAGTGGTAATTACGGTATTTTTGTTTGTCGGCTTTAAGTCCTGGCATACACCAGTAGCCTTTATTGTTGGAGCAATATGTTCTGCGGTTGCGGGCTATATTGGTATGTTTGCCGCCACTAAGGCGAACGTGCGCACTACGGTTGCCGCCAATACAAAGGGTGCGGCAGCGGCTTTAAGTGTTGCTTTTTACGGCGGATCCGTCATGGGCTTAACAGTTGCCTCCATGGGATTGCTGGGTTTGGGTGGCCTCTATCTTTTATTCGGTGCCGACCCCGCTCACGCAGAAGCTATTCATGGCTTTGGTATGGGTGCCTCTTCAGTGGCCCTCTTCTCGCGTGTCGGTGGCGGTATCTACACAAAAAGCGCTGATGTGGGTGCAGATTTGGTCGGAAAAGTTGAAGCGGGTATTCCCGAAGATGACCCCCGCAATCCTGGCGTGATTGCTGACAATGTGGGTGACAACGTCGGTGACGTGGCGGGTATGGGATCAGATATATTTGAATCCTATTGTGGTTCAATGATCGCTTGTATTGCGATAGCCTCAACCATGACTTTGGCTACCGTTACTGTACTCGGGGGTGATAAAGGTCACTTGATGTTTGCACCTTTGGCCCTGGCCTCTGGCGGTCTTTTGTGTTCCGTTCTCGGCATTCTCCTTGTGAAAATGATGTCTGCAAAAGCGCCTGATCTGGCTCTTCGTATCGGAACCATAGGCGCTACAGTGATTTTTATGGGTGTCGCATTCTTTGTCCTGGACGGCTTGGGCATTGACGTCGCAGTCTGGTATTGCGTGGTTTCGGGTGCTGTTGGTGGCATTACTATCGGCTTAATCACTGAATACTACACTGGCGGAAAACCTGTTCAGAAAATTGCTAAAGATGGAGAAACAGGCCCGGCCACCGTCATGATTGCCGGTTTGGCAACAGGCATGGAGTCGGTTGTTATTCCAGTCTTGTGTATCGCAGCCATTATTTTTATTTCCGCTTTTTTATTGCCTGAAGGTGCGGGTGTTTATGGTGTGGGAATCGGTGCAGTGGGTATGTTATCCACGGTTGGGATTACGATGGCGATCGATGCCTATGGACCTGTGGCGGATAATGCAGGCGGTATAGCCGAAATGGGTGGTCTCGGCGAAGAAACGCGGGCGATCACAGATGGCCTTGATGAAGTTGGCAACACCACAGCAGCAATAGGGAAAGGCTTCGCAATCGGTGCAGCGGGTTTAGCGGCATTGGCAATCATTGGTGCCTATATCGAAACGGTCGGTCACAAAGTTGAAGGCTTTACCTTGGCAATCAATAATCCTTATGTGTTGATGGGCATGTTTCTGGGCGGCATCTTTCCCTTCCTCGTGAGTGCAATGACCATGCGGGCTGTGGGCGACGCCGCTTTTGATATGATCAAAGAGATCCGTCGTCAATTTAAGGAAATTCCTGGCTTGTTGGAAGGCAAAGCCAAACCTGATACCGCGAAGTGTGTGGATATAGCAACGCGCGCAGCTCTGAAAAGAATGATTATGCCCGGTGTTTTGGCTGTTGCCGCGCCTGTCGTTGTAGGGTTCCTTCTAGGACCCGAAGCCTTGGGTGGTATGCTTGGCGGAGCTTTGATTTGTTGTGTACTTATGGCACTGATGATGGCGAATGCTGGCGGTGCTTGGGACAACGCAAAGAAATACGTTGAAAAAGGTAACTTTGGAGGTAAAGGTTCCGATGTTCACGCAGCCGCTGTGGTTGGTGATACGGTAGGTGACCCCTTTAAAGATACTTCAGGGCCTTCAATGAATATTTTAATTAACGTTATGGCCATTGTGAGTTTGGTTATCGCCCCACTTTTGGGCTAATTAACTTAATTGATATTCACATAAAAAACCCGACGCTAGCGTCGGGTTTTTTATTTTCAGTTAGTCAAACGCTAAAAATAAATCAGGCTAACTGCACTGGTTCTTCTTCAATTTCCGCGAGAGAATTTTTTTGCCCCAGCAAGTTTTTTGCAAACAACATATAAATGGATGGTACAACGAATAAGGTAAACAAAGTGCCGATCGCCATGCCGCCAACCAGCACCAAACCAATTGAATTTCTTGCTTCAGCACCAGCACCACTGACAAGAGTGAGCGGGAAGTGTCCCGCTACAGTTGCGGCTGTGGTCATGAGGATTGGACGTAAACGTGTGGACGCTGACTCACGAACTGCAGCGAGTTTGTGCAATCCTTTTTCCTGTAATTTATTCGCAAACTCCACAAGCAATATGCCGTTTTTTGCTACCAATCCAATTAAGGTTACCAAGCCAACCTGAGAATAAATATTTAAGGTTGTAGTAAAGCTATCAGTCCAAAAAGGCATTTGTGGATTCGGAAACTTTAAGAAAGTAAAAATCATTGCGCCGAACATGGCTAGCGGAACAGAGCCGGCGAGAATAACGATAGGGTCACGAAAACTATTAAATTGCGCTGCTAGCACCAGAAAAATTAACACCAGTGCCATCAAGAATGCGGGTAAAAATTTGTTGCCCTCACGCCGAAGTTGCCGCGATTCACCGGTGTAGTCCACCATGTATTCGCTGGGAAGTATTGCGCTCGCCTCCTGTTCAAGAAAGGCCAAGGCTTCATCCAGTGATTTAGATGATACGCCACTTAATTTAACAGCATTCAATTGTTGAAAACGATTAAGTGAGCGCGGCACGGTTCGATGTTTGATTGTTGCAATGGTGCTGAGAGGAATGAGTTCGTCTTGCGGGCCGGTAATATAAATATTTTCGAGCTGTTCCGTGGTGAGTCTTTCAGAACGAATTATTTGCGGAATAACACGGTAGCTTCTGCCACTAATGTTAAAACGATTAACGTAGGCGCCGCCGAGCATGGTGCCGACATCCGCACCGACTTGCCGTAAGTTTAAGCCCAGGCTCGCAACCTTGTCGTGATCAATAACCAATTCAGCTTGAGGCACATCGATTTTGGTGTCGATTTGCGGCGGAAACATAAATAATCCGCTGGCCATCGCTTTCTGTTGTAATTGTTCAGCGAATTTCAATATTTCTTCACTTTCAGCGGTAGCAGCAATAATAAATTCGAGTGGGAAATTACCGCCGCCCGGTAAAGAAGGAGGTGCAACAGCAAAGGTTGTTACACCACCAATTTGTGAAAGTTTTTGTCCCAGCTCAGGAAGAATCTCGAATACAGTTCGTTCACGCTTTTCCCATGTTTCCAAAGCAATTCCACCAAAACCACCGTCTGGAAATGTAATTTGAAAAGTAAAGCGGCTTTCCGGAACCGACATCAACGCGTCGTTTACGTCTTTCGCATACAAGCCGGATTGTTCAATCGTGGAATTTGATGCACCTTCGTTCATTACAAAAACAAAACCTTGATCTTCGGTAGGTGCGAGTTCTTTAATTGAAAGTTTAAACATTACTAGTGACAAAATTCCCAACGCAACCCAGACCAGATAAACCGCGCCGCGTGCTTGTAAAGTAATATCCAGATACTTTAAATATTTACTGCGAACCCTGTGAAATATTTCCGCGACGGTATGTGCAAAACCTTCATCTTCCATGCCCGCTTTTAACATCTTTGAAGCCATCATAGGTGACAAGGTGAGTGCTACGACACCCGAAATTGTCACTGCGCCCGCGAGGGTGAAAGCAAATTCACGAAACAGCGAGCCGGTTAAGCCACCTTGTACACCAATGGGTAAATACACGGCTACCAAAGTGACTGTCATGGCGATAACCGGGCCGATTAATTCTCGTGCGCCCAACAGTGCTGCATCCAGAGGTTTTTTGCCCTCATTAATATGTCGCTCAACATTTTCGACAACAACAATGGCGTCGTCCACAACTAAACCAACAGACAATACAATCGCGAGTAGGGTTAATAGATTTAAACTAAAACCGAATAGCTGCATTAAAAATACAGCGCCAATGAGCGATAAGGGGATGGCCATTACAGGAATAATGACGGAGCGCACTGAACCCAGGAACAAGAAAATAATGATTACAACAATCAATAAGGTTTCTGAAAGCGTTGTAATTACTTCCTTGATTGACTCTTCAATATATTCAGTTGAGTCGTAACCAATAATAGCGTTGAGTCCAGTAGGTAAACCCGATTGAATTGAAGCTAGCTCAGCACGAACCAATTTCATCACATCCAGAGTGTTCGCGTTTGGCATCGCAAACACGCCCATAAAGGTGGCAGTCTTGCCGGTGTAGTTAACGAGTGTGTCATAACTTTCCGATCCCAACACAATGTCGGCAACGTCACTTAAGCGTACCAAGCTATTGTCATGTGAAAAAATCACAAGATTTTTAAATTGCTCAACATTGTTGAGGTCAGTATTCGCACTTAAATTGATTTGAATATGAGACCCTTTTGTACTTCCGAGGGCAGACAAATAATTATTTGCAGTTAAGGCATTGCGTACTTGAGTAGGAGAAACATTGTGCGCGGCCATACGGTCGGGTTTAAGCCAAACACGCAAAGCATAAGTGCGTGCACCGAGTATTTCAGCGCGTTGGACACCCTCTATCGCCGATAATCGTGGTTGAACGACGCGAACCAAATAATCGGTAATTTGGTTTTGCTCGAGAATTTCCGAATCAAAACTTAAATAAGCTGCGGCAATAGCACTATCTGCCGACTGTACATTGATTATCGGAACTTCAGCTTCGGGCGGAAGGTCACCGCGAACTTGATTGACTTTGGCAGTAACTTCCGTGAGTGCGCGGATAGGGTCGTAGTTTAATTCCAACTGCACATTAATGGTGGACATGCCTTGCGAACTTTCCGAACTGATGTAGTCAATACCATCAGCACCGGAAATAGCGCGTTCAAGTGGTGTTGTAATAAAACCACGCACCAGTTGGGCATCGGCACCAATATAAGCGGTTGTTATTGAAATAACGGCGTTATCGTTGCGTGGAAACTGCCGAACAGTAACGGATTTAATGGCTTGTAAGCCTGCGATAATAATAATCAGATTGACTACGATGGCCAGTACCGGACGGCGAATAAAAATATCAGTAAAAGCTTTCATATTTTACTGCTCTTTAGGAGTCGCTGGGCGAAGGTGTGAGACTGTATTCGGGCTGAGAATCATTATTAATGGCGACCGATGCACCGTTAAGTAATTTAAATACACCTGTTGTTACGATGACTTCGCCGACGCTCACACCCGCGAGGATCGAAACATAGTCTCCGCGTGTTGGCCCAAGACGCACGAAAGCCTGTTCAGCAATTTTCCCTTTTTGTTCACCTTCGGCGTCAACAACCTTAAAGACGGAATCGCCATAAGTCGCATAAGAAATCGCCGTAGATGGTACCGCTAAAACTTTTTTAATCTCTGGTAAAACAACTTCAACACTTGCGTACATACCTGGTAAAAGTTGTCCTGCATCATTTGAAAGCGTTCCCTGTACTTTTAAACTGCGGGTAAGTGGATCAACTTCTGGACTAATTGCGGTCAATTCGCCTTCAAAAGTCGTTTCAGGTACGGCGTCGGTCGTAATACGTATTTTTAAACCTTTTTGCAGAGCAGGCAAATTGCGTTGCGGTAAGGAAAAATTCACATAGATCGGATTCACCGCTTGTAAAGAGGCAATAGCATCACCGGTACCCAAATCAGAACCGATATTAACCATTCTTATACCCAGGCGGCCATCAAAGGGAGCGCGCACAGTTTTTTTGTTGATGATGCTTTGAATATTGTCAGCTTGTGCAACCGCTTCTTTATACCGTGCTTCAGCAGCATCGTATTCTGATTTTGAAGAAACATTTTTGGAAAGCAGTGATGCGAGTCGATCGAGATTCAGCTTTGCCAAGGTCGCGGCAGCTTGCGCTGCGCGAAGCTGCGCTTCTTCTGTTGAAATGTCTTGGCGAACAAGAATATCGCCCTTTTTCACATCTGTCCCGGCGGTAAATAAAATTTCAATTACGCGTCCAGGTGAATCGGCAGTGACTGTAACACCTTGCTCTGCTTCCAGTGACCCTACACTTTGTAATGTGATTTCCCACTCTTGTTCTTCTACCGGCGCAGCGGTAATAACAGTTGGCGGCATTTGCATGGTTTCGGCCATACCCATCAGCACATCAATTTGATTGAATTTAATCAAGCCAATTATTAGGACGACCACAAGCAAGCCAGCACTTGCCAGAAGATAATTTTTCATTGGGCAAATTCCCTTTCGCAGAAAAGGCAGAAATTGAATAGGTGATAAGTATACTGCTCTCGCACACAAGGCTGTAGGGGCTTCAGTATTTTTTTACAACTAAATTGGGACTAATTGCTTATTAATGCAACAAGGTCGTTTCCCAAATACTTTACACGCAAATTAGATTGATTGTTTATTGGCCATCCTGGCGTGCCAGACGGGTTTTTTATTAACACGAGTCAATAGTGGGGATGGAGATCTGGTAAGCTTGCTTTCTTCTAAAACAAAGCTCTTTTTAGACATAATTGCTCCCTATGCATATTCACATTCTCGGTATTTGCGGCACATTTATGGGTTCCCTGGCACTCCTGGCAAAAGCCCAGGGACACAGGGTTACGGGTTCAGACCGTAATGTATACCCCCCAATGAGCACACAATTAGCGGAAGCGGGCATTGAGCTTATCGAAGGCTTTAATCCTGATCAGTTAACACTGAAGCCAGATTTAATTGTTGTGGGAAATATCGTAAGTCGAGGCAATCCTGTGATGGAGGCCGTGTTAAATCAGGGCTTAAAATATTGCAGTGGTCCGCAGTGGTTGAAAGAGAATGTTTTACAGGGTCGTTGGGTTCTCGCTGTATCCGGCACCCATGGGAAAACAAGCACCTCATCAATGCTCGCCTGGATATTAGATTATGCTGGAATGAAACCAGGCTTTCTCATTGGGGGAGTGCCGGGTAACTTTGCTCAATCAGCCAGATTGGGAGACAGCGATTTTTTTGTCATCGAAGCGGATGAATACGACACGGCATTTTTTGATAAGCGGTCCAAGTTTGTTCACTATCTTGCGCGTACATTGGTCATTAATAATCTTGAGTATGATCACGCAGATATTTTCCCTGATCTCGCTGCTATTCAAAGACAATTTCATTACCTGGTGAGAACAGTGCCTTCTGAAGGCTTGATCATTTTTCCACAGCACGATAACAATGTGCAGGCCCTGTTAGCACAAGGGAGCTGGAGTGAACTTCAACGCTTGGGACTTGATTGGCGAATTATTTCAGATGCAGATGAGCAGCAAGTCTATTATTCAGATGAAAAGAAGCCTCGGGGAAAATTTTCCTGGGAGCTAAGCGGGAAGCACAACCAAATGAATGCGCTGGCAGCAATTGCAGCTGCGCGCCATGTGGGTGTGGACACAGCGCTTGCCTGTGAGGCCTTGAGTCATTTTGAAGGCGTAAAGCGCCGTATGGAATTAATTGCCGATATTGAAGGAACGAAAATCTATGATGATTTTGCACACCATCCTACGGCAATAAATACCACGCTTGAGGGTTTGCGGAACAAAAATGAAAACGAACCTATACTTGCAATTATTGAACTCAGATCGAATACAATGGAAGCCGGTGTTCATAAAGATTTACTTGTTAGTGCAGCCAGCGTGGCAGATGAAGTGTGCTGGTTTCAAAAGGATTCATCTCATTGGTCTATGCAAGAAGTCGTTGCGCAAAGTAAGCAAAAAAATCACAGCGTATATTCAAATGTAGAATCATTGCTTGATTACTTACTTAAAAGAAATAAGAAATTCAGAGAGCACATAGTGATCATGAGTAATGGTGGGTTTGAAGGATTACACAAACGATTGGTTGACGGTTTAAAAGCATGAGTTCACGTATTGGTAATCAATACAACATCACTTTGGCAATGACAGGTGCATCCGGGGCGCAATATGGTTTGCGTTTGCTGCAATTACTGGTGCAAGCAAAGTGCAGAGTTCATTTATTGATGTCTAATGCGGCTCGTATTGTTATCAATACAGAAACGGATTGGAATGTGCCGGAGTCTTTAGACGAGCAGGTAAAATTTTTTCAGCAGTTTACACACGCAACAGATGCCCAAATCCGCCTTTATGGAAAAGAGGACTGGTTTGCACCCGTTGCGTCAGGATCCAGTTCTCCTGCTGCCATGGTAGTGTGTCCCTGCAGTGGAGGAAGCCTTTCGGCTATCGCGAACGGTGCGAGCAATAATTTAATTGAGCGAGCTGCGGACGTTGCTTTAAAAGAACGTCGCAAATTAATTTTAGTTCCGAGAGAGACGCCTTATTCAGAAATTCATCTGGAGAATATGCTGAAGCTTACACGAATGGGCGCAATTGTTTTACCAGCGAGTCCTGGCTTTTATCAACAACCTCAAAGCGTAGATGATCTTGTCGATTTTGTGGTGGCGCGTATTCTTGATCAGCTTGGTTTAGATCAAAATTTGTTAGCGCGATGGGGTGAGACTTAAAAACCTGGCGCGAGTATTAGTATTAAAAGCCAAGCACCATTAACAGTGCGGTGACAAATAAAGCCACAATCAGTGCACCCGAAACCCATGTGAATAACTTGCTATGTTTCTCTTCAGGCTCAATGCGATTGCCTGGGGAGGTGGGTCGCGTTTTCCAGCTCTTCCGACTTTTTGAAAGTGCCTGCTCCAAATCTTCATCTGTCAGAGCGCGAAAGCGGGCTGTTGTAGAGGAGGCAGGAAGGTCAATACCTGGCCCAAATACTCTGAAGCTATAGACATCCAGACGAAGCTTATCTCCCGCTTTCAATTCTGCTTTCTTGATCTGTTTTCCATTGATGAAAGTCCCGTTGGCAGAATCAAGATCGGTAATGATCAATTTGTCAGTTCCAATTTCAATTTCAGCGTGTTTGCGGGAGAGATGAGTGCCTGCAAATACCAGATCACTTTGGGCGCCGCGACCAATTGTAATTCGAGTCCCCGGCAGGGCTTGAAGGGGGAACTCCTGGCCAGAAAGCCAGCTGGAGTCTGCAATAAGCGACCAATAAGGCGCAGCAGAATTGGCCGTGTTATCCAGTGGGTCGATAACTTGCAAGTGGACCTTGCCAATCTGAATTTCGTCGCCGCAATTCACTTCGCTTTGTTTGAGTTCCAGGCCATTGATATGCAAGCTAGCGTTGCTGTTGGCGGCCTTAACGATAAAACCATCGCCGTATTTGAGGAAGCGAATGTGTACTTCCTCGATGCTGGGCTCATCCAGGACAAGATTATTGTCTCTGCTTGAGCCAATCGAGAACTCATCTTCCATCACCCAAAAAGGTTTGCGCTGCTGATCTTTAAATTGGACTTTAAGCATGCTTCTTAGTGTTGATCCATACAGAGGCTTAATATGTCATTCATTGGCGATAATGGGAAGTCTGAGCGAATTTTTTTTGCTAATATACCCGCGCCAAAGAAGCTGTCTACCTACATTCAGCTGGGGTTCATAGAAATTTGATAATAATTGCGCTTCTGCGTTGTTCGCCTGGGAATTTATGTTAAATCGCCTTTTGAAGCAGTACATAGAGACTGTGACCTCTCATCCTAAAGTAGTTTTACTCCTAATTTTACTTCTTGCCCTAAGTATGGCTCTTGGCTTGCCAAGATTTAAACTGGATGCTTCGTCTGAGTCTTTAACGCTAGAGCACGATACCGATTTGTCTTATTACAGAGAAGTTTCCAAGCGCTTTGATAGCGGCGATTTCCTGGTTGTCACATTCCGTCCCAACGAAGAATTATTTTCAGATCAGTCCCTGCAATTGTTACGCGAATTACAAAATGAATTAGCGCAAATAAAAGGAGTGGCCAGTATTGATAGCGTGTTGAATGTGCCTTTGCTGTACAGTCCACTTCGCAGCTTAAGCGAAACTGTCAAGGAAACGCGTACCCTTGAAACTCCGGGTGTCGATCGCGACATGGCGCGTAAGGAATTTCTCACTAGCCCAATTTATAAAAATCTTATACTTGGCCCCGATGAACAAACCACGGCTTTGCTTTTACATATCGCTGTTGATAAAACTTATATTGATCTGGTGCAGGAGCGTGATCGCCTGCGAGCAAGGAAAAATGGTGAAGGCTTAAGTCCTCAAGACGCAGAGGATTTTGCGAGAGTTAAGGAGGAGTTTTTAAACTACCGCACGGCAGCAGAAGATCAAGCACATCAACGCGTCGCGGATGTGCGAAAGGTTGTCACAAAATATAAAGACAGGGCAACCTTATTTGTGGGCGGAGTCAGTATGATTGCCGCCGATATGATCACTTTTATACAAAGTGATCTTCAGGTGTTTGGTATTGCAGTTCTGATTTTCATGATTGCAACGCTTGCGCTTATTTTTAAAAGTTTACGTTTTGTTGTGATTCCTATGTTGACCTGCACCACTGCCGTGCTCCTTATGTTGGGTTTGGTCAGTTGGATGGATTGGCGTCTTACTGTTATCTCGTCGAATTTTGTTGCGCTTCTACTGATTATTTCCCTGGCAATCATTATTCATTTGATCGTGCGTTATCGTGAATTTTTGAGTGAAAACCCGCACTGGAGTCAAAAAGAACTCGTGCTGGCCACCGTCAATTTCATGGCACGCCCCTGTCTATACACTTCCTTAACGACAATTGTGGCTTTTCTTTCTCTGGTGGTCAGTGATATTCGTCCGGTAATCGACTTTGGTTGGATGATGACCATTGGATTAGTTGTGGCTTTTGTTTTGGCCTTTACGCTTTTGCCAGCGAGCATGATGTTATTACAACCGAATCTTGCTGCAAGTGTGCGAAGTAAAAAAAATAAAAAAGCTTTTACTTTACATTTTTCCAGTTTGGTTGAAGGACACAGTTTAGGGATATGGTTAGGTGCGGCGACAATTGCAATCCTAAGTGTGATTGGATTAGCACGCCTGGAAGTAGAAAACCGCTTCATCGACTATTTCCACAGTTCAACCGAAATATACAAAGGTCTTTCAGTTATTGATGAACATCTCGGTGGCACAACATCTTTGGACATTCTGTTAACGGCTAATGAAGAAGATCTTGAATTGCTAAATGCAAAAGACAGTTATTTTGAAGTGGAAGATGACCCTTTTGCAACGGAAGGGGATGCCGATCCTTTTGCCGTAGAAAGTGATCCTTTTGCGGATGGCGATCCCTTCATGGGAGGGGTTGAAGAGGTAGAACCCAATTATTGGATGACTGTCTCAGGTCTAAAAAAAATCAATGAAATTCATACTTGGTTGGACAATCAACCGGAAATTGGGGTGGTACGTTCGTTGGCAACACTTTATCGAGTTGGCAAGGATATCAATGGAAGTCTTAATGCGTTTGAGCTGGCGTTGATGGAAAAGTCGCTGCCGGATGAAGTGAAACAAGTTTTGTACTCGCCTTACATTTCAGTAGAGAATAATCAGGCACGTATTAGTTTAAGGGTGCACGACCTTTATCCTGGTTTAAAGCGCAAAGAGTTAGTTGAGCGTATTGAAAATTATGTGAAGAACCAAGGCGCAGTTAAGCCCGAAAATGTACGTTTGTCTGGTATTCTCATTCTTTACAATAATATGCTTCAAAGCTTGTTTAGCTCGCAGATCTTAACTTTGGGAGCCGTTTTTCTTGGCATTATGCTGATGTTTGTTGTGTTGTTTAGATCACTGCTTGTCGCGGCGATAGCAATCTTTCCTAACATGCTTGCTGCCATTTCTATTTTAGGTTTTATGGGCTTAATTGGTTTGCCTCTGGATATGATGACTATCACAATCGCAGCAATTACTGTGGGAATAGGCGTAGACAATGCCATTCACTACATTTATCGATTTAAAAAGGAATTGCTGGTTGACGAAAATTATACGGCTGCTATGCACCGATCGCATGCCTCAATCGGGAGTGCAATGTATTACACCTCCGTTATCATTATTTTTGGCTTTTCCATAATGGGATTGTCAAAATTTATTCCGACAATTTATTTTGGTGCGCTAACAGGCTTGGCAATGTTGGCTGCAATGATGGGATCCCTGCTTTTGCTTCCAACAATAATTTTGTGGATTAAACCGTTTAAGATTCAGGATTTGCGGCAAGGGGCTGCGTAAAGCGTTGAAGATACAAGGCCAATAAAAACGCCAAACCTAAGCCGCAAAAATTAGCAAACATATCGCTGAGCGAAACGGTTCTTGAGCTAGTAAACCCTTGACCCAATTCAACGCACAAGGAAAAGGGCAATAGTACGATTAGAAGCTGCCAGGTTATGCGCCGATAAAAAAATGCCCACCAAAAGGAACCATATAACAAAGCGTTACCTAGTGAATGCATAACCCAATCGGGAAACAGTTTTATTCCTATGGGTGCAGAATTCCACACTGCATAAAAGTAAATCGCCAACGCGAGAATCAATTGAGCTTTTCCCACAATTTTCATTGAAGGCCTGGCAAGAAAGATAAACAACTTTCGCATACTAACTAGAGCTTATTCCTGTGTGGTAATTGAATTTTAAAGGCCGCGCCACCCCAGGCTGACTTTTCAACAAAAATACTGCCGTTATAACTGCTTACTATGTCAATGCTGACCGATAACCCTATCCCTTGGCCTGGCATAGCGGTATCTGCACGTGCGCCGCGCTGCAGTATATTTTGTCTTTTGTCTTCCGGAACGCCCGGGCCATCGTCCTCGATAAGTAAAATGAGATCTTTCTTATTTTCTTGGCTGGATACGCGAACTTTAGAATGTGAATACTTAAAAGCATTCTCTATTATATTTCCAAACAACTCCATTAAATCATTTTCATCACCAACAAAATTCAGTTTTTTGTCGATATAATTCTCAAAACGAATATTTTTTTCTGTATAGACCTTGTTGAGCGCTCTACCCAATCTATCGACAATGCCAAAAACGTTGGAGGTCACTTTGTTTACATTAGTGCTGATGGTCGTGGCTCGTCGAAGTTGGTGTTCAATAATATTCGCCATGCGCTCAAGTTGTTCTTCAATAGATTGGCGGTCATTGTTTTGAAGATTGCTTCGGATGATGGCCAAAGGCGTTTTTAGGCTGTGTGCTAAATCAGATAACGTGTTCTTGTATTTCTTGCGTTGTTTTCGCTCGCTTTCTAATAGTAGATTTAGGTTGTTGGTAATGGGTTCGATTTCTTTGGGGTAGGCTCCCTGTAAATAATTGGTTTGCCCTTCCTGAAATAAACGCAATTGCGTTGCCAAAGTATTCAGCGGGCGAAATCCCCACTTCACAATGATTGTTTGGGCGATGATTACCAGAAAAGCAAGTACACCAAGCCATAGCCATAAAGTTTTGCGATAAGTCGCTAATTCCTTGTCGAGGTTTTCCGAAGAGTGCAAGACGTAAAAGCGAAAGTAACGATCTTTTTCGTTGATTTCCCAGATGGTGTCATAAATTAATCGGAAGTGGTTTTGCGAAGCAATTTCTATTTGGTCAATCATGCCTTCGCCAGCTTCAATTTCAAGGTTGGCATCAGCGGCGAGATGAATGTCTGAAACAGTGAGGGAATTGCTTTGCCAAACAGTTAATCCATAAACATTGGTTACTTTGGCATATAAACCTGATTCGGGAGAATTAAATCGCGGCTCAGCGAGAATTTCAGGTAAATATAAATTGTCTTCTTCGGGTTCTGCGGCGCCGAGCAGGGCATAGAGTTGTGCTTTTAAGGCTTCTCCCTCAGAGCTTAAAAGGCTTTGTTGAAAGGCGCGATCCAGGGCAAAAGCACTGAAGCCGAGAAGTAAGGGAAGCAAAAATAAAGACGCCAATAAATGACGGGTAATCAAAGACTGGCGTTTAAACAATGCGTTCCCTCTTTCTGAAATGAGTCTGGGCTAGCTGTTTATCGAAAAACGATACCCCTGACCGCGAACCGTTGCGATAGGTTTAATGCTGCCATCGGGATCCAGTTTTTTACGCAACCTGCCTACAAACACTTCTATCACATTACTGTCACGTTCAAAATCCTGGTGGTATAGGTGCTCAGTCAATTCGGTTTTCGAAATCGCTTCGCCCGCATGCAGTGCTAAATACTCCAGGGTGTTGTATTCGTAACTGGTTAATTCGATACCTTCACCGTTCAAGGAAACTCGCTTGGCAGAGGTATTAATACTGATTGGCCCGAAAACCAATTCTGGGGAAGCGTTGCCAGTGGAGCGACGAATCAGTGCGTTTGCTCGCGCTTTGAGTTCTTCCGTGTGAAAAGGTTTTACTAAGTAATCGTCTGCACCGGCTTCAAGGCCGTTGACCTTATCCTGCCAATGGCCGCGCGCTGTTAGCACTAATACGGGGTACTTCTTGCCCTGCTTGCGCAGCGCTTTGATTAAACTAATGCCATCCAAATGTGGAAGCCCAATATCAATTATCGCCAAATCGTAGTCGTATTCAGTGGCGTAGTAGAGTCCTTCCTTGCCATCGGCAATCGCATCGATAACAAATTTCTCTACTTTAAAATAATCTTCCAGTTGCTGGCGAATCGCCGCTTCGTCTTCAACAATCAGTAATCGCATGTTTTGCTCCAGGGTTCAGTTTAGCTATTGCCCTTACCTTCAACGTAAACCATCTTGACACGCTTTCCGTCATCCACCAGAAGCTTCACTCTCCACCCGTTTCCAGCCTTATCTACCTTTAGCACTTTGCCGCCGTGCTTGGATTTGGCAATTTGAGCCGCTTCACTTTTATTTGAAGCCCCTTGGGCGATTTGTAAAAAAGAATCAGATGAATTGGTGCTGTGTTCACTTGTTACAGGTAAATCGACATACCGTGTGTCCAGCTTGGGTTCACTGGCAAAGCCACTTGGGCTCGCGAGAGCAATGGAGAGACATAGCACTGAAGCATAATTCAAGGTCTTAAGGTCAATCATCTTGCGATTCTTGCTGTTCAGGAAAACTGCCATTCTACGTCATCTCTCCAATTGCCTTCTAGCCAAAGCCGGTCAATCTTAAATATTTCAGTGGTGGTGGTGATAGTTGCCGTGGCCTCGGCTTATCGCAATACGGCGACCGGGGTGGTTGTCAGTGCGCACTCGACCTAATCTGCCGTGATGTTTGTAGACCACATCATAAGCAACCACTTCGCGATGCCTGCGTGTCACATATTTAACATGGCAACGTTCTATATCTCGGTATTCTGTGTGGGAATGGTGTCCTTTCTTGCGCGCAATATTGTTGCCTACTGCCATGCCTATTACCGTGCCTACTGCGGCGCCTACTTGTTTGTCCCGTCTGCCATTACCTGCGGCGGCGTGTCCAATAACGCCTCCGATCACTCCTCCCGCCAATGTGCTTGCTGCACGATTAGAGGACGGCACTCTTGTAGCCACGGTTTCAATTCTGCACTGTTGAACCGGTTCACGTGTTTTAACCCATTGGTAAACAGGTTCTGCGCTCACAACCCTGGCCCATGAAATTCTGTCCTGGTAGTGCGATTTATGAGCGTTGGCGCTGAAGGCGACAAGGGAAAGTATTAGAGCTGGTGCTAAGAGTCGAATTTTCATAACCATGTCTCCGCTTTTGTTGAGCTTGCAGCCAGATTACGCGGACTATCCTGAATCGCTAATGAACAATTTCTGGTGGCTGGATTTTCATTTTCTCCGAACGGGGGCGTTTATCCCCCTGAGGTTGGTTAATTTTCTGGTGGGGAGGGGCTTCTGAAACCATCGGAGGCAGGAAGCCGACGTTGAGCGTACAGGGATGTATTCACAGCGTGTTTCAGAAGCCCCTCCCCACCAGAAAATTGTCTTGGAGCTGTAATGAGATAAACGCCCCCGTTCGGAGAAAATGAAAACACCAAAAATTAGAGTGAGGAGAGAATATATTCGCGGGCTTCTTTCATTGAATCGAAAACAGCTCTTGCACCCTGGTAACTTTTTGCGGCTGACCAGGTATTTTTAACAACCACGCAGGGTATGCCTGCTGCAATCGCAGACTGTAATCCATTGTTGCTGTCTTCTATGGCAATACAGTTTGCTGGTGCGACGCCCAGTTTTTTGGCAGCTAGCAGATACACATCGGGAGCAGGTTTGCCTTTTGCCACTTCTTCGCTAGTGGCGAAACATTGAATATAACGATCGAAACCGTGAGCGTTGACCGAAGAATTTACCTCACGAAAACCCGCTCCGGTTGCGATTGCCATATCGAGCTTATGCGCTTGAAAACTTTCCATTGTCTCTAAGACGTCTGGCAATAATTCAAAAGCTTTGCCCGTGACAGATTGTTCAACCATCACGTCTTTGAGATCATAAAGTGCTTGTGCTGTGAGCGGTAATGAATATTTGCTTATTAGAATTTCAGCATTTTTTATTGTAGGAATGCCAGAATGCTCCTTGATGTATTCCTCGGCGGTGAAATCGATATCATAAGGGCTCAGCACTTCTTGCCAAAGCTCGTAATGACGGCCCTCGGAGTCAACCAGTGTGCCGTCGTGGTCAAATATTACTGCTTGAATCATCGATTAGAGTTGTAAGCGTTTTAAGTGGATAAATTTCATTTTATTTATTGCTAAGCCAAACACTTTGATAGGGCGCCAATGTTAACTCTTTGTGAAGGTCGTTGAAAACTTCTCCACTGATTAAATCTACCCATTTATCTAAATTGATTAAGTTGATGGATGAAAGAGGAATGGCAACTTCCTGATCGCTAATATTACTGATACAGAAAATACTTTGATCGCGTTTAACACTTTGTCTCCAAAATCCAAACAACTGATCACCCAAGTGCAAAGTAAATTGTGTGGCATTGGGGTGAAAAGCGCTTTGCTTTTTACGAATTTCAATGAGACGTAATAATTCGTTAAATACTTTTGTGTGATGACTGTATTCGTTTTCCAGTAAACTCATCAATTCCGGGAATTGCCACTTAAAACGATTGATGGTGCGATTCTGGTTTGTGAGTTCAACGCCTTCTTGATAATTTTGCGTACCCAAAAAGCTATGAATATAAATCCCGGGTATGCCTTCCAAGCCTAACATAATCACATGGGCACAGATAAACCTTTGTATTTGCCATTTATCTGGCCCGTGCGCACTGGTGCCTTGCAGGGCATCAAATAGGGTTACGTTTATTTCATAAGGTTTATTTCGGCCGCCTTCAAGCGCGCGCCAACCAATGCGGGCGCCAAAACTTTGCATAGTATTTACGAGAGTATCAATTTCATCTTCAGACAAAAGACCTTCGGCAGGTCGTAAACCAATTCCATCGTGTGAAGCAATAAAATTAAAATAAAAAGTGCCAAATTGGGCGGGGGGCATGGTCATCTGCCAGGTTTTTAAATATTGGCTTGTGCCCGTGACCAAGGCATGTACCAGTAGGGGTGGCAGAGAAAAATTGTAAACTGCGTGTGCCTCGTTAGCGTTTCCAAAATAGCTGAGATTTTCGTGGTTGGGTAAATTGGTTTCAGTGATAATAATGCAATTGGGTGAATGGTGTTCTATTAGTGTGCGAATTAATCGAACCACCTCATGGGTTTTGGGATGATTTAAACAACTGGTGCCCAGTTCCTTCCATAAAAATGCGACGGCATCCAAGCGAAATATTTTTACACCTCGATCCAGATAGAGCTTTATGATGTTAATCATTTCAATCAAGACGTCTGGGTTGGAAAAATTCAAATCCACTTGATCATGACTGAAAGTGCACCAGACAAATTTTTTGCCATCAAGCGTTTCAACTTCTCGCAGTAAAGGGTGAGTGCGAGGGCGTACTACAAGCGTGGTATCTATATTGGGTTCGACTTCAATAAAATAATCTTTCCCGGGTTCCTTGCGTTGTTTAAAATTATCAAACCAACGGCTGCGACTCGAACAATGGTTGATGACCAAGTCTGCCATAAGATCGAAATCCTTGGAGATGTCGACGATATCTTGCCAATCGCCCAAGCCATCGTTAATCAGGGTGTAATCAATAACGGAAAATCCATCGTCTGAACTGTAAGGGAAAAATGGCAGTATATGGACACCACTTACCGCACCTTTTAAATTTTCTTTTAAAAATTTATGCAGCGTGGAAAGTGGCGTAGTATTTTCCTCGATAATGCTATCCCCATAGGTGATAAGCCAAACGTCTTCTTGATCCCAGAAATTTTCATGCAGTCCAGGTTTGCTACAGCTTTCTTCCAGACCCATGGTTAAAATTAACTTCTTTGCGAGGGCAGGAATATTAATCTCAGGAAAGTTTTGTGGGTCGTAAATAAATTGCAAGTGAGTTTCGACAATGAATCGTAGTTCTTTTTGAATTTGCGGTGATGCCTGACTGTTTTCAATATTGCTCATGGCATGACTTCTCTCAAATAATACGTTTTAAAATTATTGATAATCTTGCATATCATCTAATACAGCTTGATGGATTTCATTTAGAACGCCTGGTACGGCGCTGGTGACTCTGTTCCAGCTGGGGATAAAAGGCTTTTCCATGGGATTCTCCAAAAAACTTTGCCCAGCAACAAGAATATTTGTGGCAAAAAGTTCCACTGCCCTTTCTTCATTGTGTACGTCGAGCTTTAAGCCATTCATTAGGGCATCGTTATAGTAAGTCTCGATAAAATCCAGTGCGATACGAAAATAAGTCGCTTTAATTGAGCGGAAAGTTTCAGAGTTAAATACTACGCCATTCGTTGCGAGCTTTCGAAATAACGCTTTGGAAATATCTATCGACATTTTTGCCAGACCTTTGCTTGCGTCCTCTGAGCTAAGCTTTTGGTGTTTATGGTCGTAAGAATCGGCAATGTCTGCCTGACACAAACGATTGTTGGCATAGTTGCGGTTGAGTTCTGAAAGTACACCGATTTCCAAGCCCCAGTCGCTGGGTATGCGAATATCGTTGATCACATCAGTGCGAAATGAAAATTCACCGGCAAGAGGATAGCGAAAACTGTCGATGTAATCGAGGTAATCCATATTGCCCACTGTTTTCTTTAGTGCGCGAATCAGCGGTGTAACAAGTAAGCGGCTAACCCTCCCATGAATTTTTCCATCTGCTACGCGAGCGTAGTAGCCTTTGCAAAATTCGTAGTTAAAACTGGTGTTGGCAACCGGATAAATAAGGCGCGCGAGTAAACTTTTGTTGTAAGTGACGATGTCGCAATCATGAAGCGCGACTGATTGAGATTTTCCTGAAGCCAATACAAAACCAAGGCAATACCAAACGTTGCGTCCTTTCCCTGGTTCCAGTGGAGCAAGACCTTCATCGTGAAGCCGGTCGTCAATGGCGCGTAAACGTGGACCATCGTTCCAAAGGATTTTAAATTCCTGCTTGAGAGGTTTAAAAAATTCAAGTGCCTCTCGATATTGTTTCTCGTTTGCTTTGTCCAGACCGATTACAATTTCCGATAAATATTTTACCTTACTCAGTTCATTGACAATGTTGGGTAATGCATCTCCCTGGAGTTCTGAATACAGAGAGGGTAGTACCAATGTCATGGGGCGTACTTTGGAAAATTCGCACAGCTCTTTTTCCATATCTTCGATGGGGCGTTGAGATAAGTTATGCAGCGTAGTGATAATGCCGTTTTGATAAAAGTCTGCCATGGGATCTTCCTTTGTCTAGCTTAAATGATTTATTGGGTTTCCAGTTTTGTGTCCATTTGCGGTTTTAATTTGTTAATTGCTTCATTCCAGCCTTCTGGGCCATATAAACGTGTTCTGTAAAGTTGTGCATGTTGAAATTCGGGGAAGTTGAATGAGGGAGACCTAACTTGCACAGCAATCTCGGCGAGACTTAACATATTTAAGTCGTTTGGCCCATCACCCAAAGCAGCGATATTTATGGGCCTTCCAGTAAGTTCTTTATAAAAGTCCTTTAGCCAAAGCATGGAAGTGCCTTTATTGGTTTGACCTAAAATATGGAAAAAGCGCCCTCCCTTAAGAATATTTAAGCCCAATGACGCAAGATGGTTTTTAAAAGCGAGAAAATTTTCCTCGGTCTGCTGCCAAATAAGGGGTTCTGAATATTCTCTTTGGCTTGCAAGTTTTGCCGTATTTTCATCAAGGCCGGTTGCTTCAACGATTTGTTTTGGTGACCAGTCTGAAAATCCGCTAAATTTCCAATTTTCATTGGTTTTGGCAGTCTTTAAAACATCGAGTATGTCGGACTTCTTAAAACCAAAAACTTTGGTCAAGTGCTTTTCATCTTCATCCAGATTGCTCAGTTCAGGTATTTCCGCTCTTAATGTTTTTAAATACGATTTCGGAAAAACAACTGCGGAGCCGTTTTCAACAATGAAGGGGTAGCAAAGATGCATTTTTTCCTGGAGAGCAGTCACTTCAGCTGTTGTTTTGCTGGTATTAATAATGATTGGAATATTTTTAGAGGCTAGCCAGCGCATGGCTTCCTTTGCTGCATCCCAGCTATAGCTGTGGTGATCCAATAAAGTGCCATCCAAATCGGTCACCACAAGAAAATGGGACGTGGCATTTTTTTCGTTTGATTTAGTTTCTGGTAGCATGATTTTCAATTAAGTCTACTATCTGGTGATGTTCGTTCAGAGGAAGAAGCCAGTCTGCTTTTTCGGGAAGCGTTTTAAGGCAATGGAGTGTGAGACGCTCGTAGTGTGAAATAAATCTTAGCAAGCCATCGGTATCAAGAAGCTTGGTATTGGTAAGATTTTCTCTTTTAACTCTGTCAGCCAGTTTTTTTTCCTGGAGAGCCCGCCACTGGTAAACACATTCAAAAGAAGGCGCCGCTAAAACAATGAGTTTATTTAAGCGAGAAAAAAGCCTTGCATAATCTTCTTTCAGTTGTTGATTCACGTAATTCCGCCAAATTCGATGGCTGTCTTCTTCGGCCTCTAAACGGTTGACGGGAGAGACCAGGGATCCTTCATCTTGAGCCTCTATACCGACACACCAGCCTTCAAAAATAACAACATCAACTGGCCCCTCTGTATTTGGCCAGAATGAAGAGAGGACACGATCATCAACTGCCTTATTAAAGACGGGTAGCGCAAGTGTCTCGCCCTTTCCAAGTAAGCTCAGTTCGTTGAATATTTTTTTTGCCAGGGGTAGGTCATGGGTACCCGGAACACCGCGAGTGACCAGCAGTGGATGGATACGTTTTGCCAGTTCGCGTCGTGCTTTTAGTGTGAGATAAAAATCATCAAGGGATAAAACGCAAACTCTCAGTTGATACTCATCTTCAAGAATGATTTTTAGAAAAGCGGCCATTGTGCTCTTGCCGCTGCCCTGGCACCCCTGAACCCCTAGGAAAAAGCAGTCCTGCTGTTTAGAGGATGCCAGAGCGATATTATGTGCCAGGGGCCGATACCACTGTTGCACAATATCGTGAAAACTTTCACTAAGGTCGTGTTGTGTAATGGCTTGATTTATTCGATTATGCACCATATCGGGTCGCTTATTTAAGTTGCTTGTTGCGCCTGCTTGTTTATGCACAATAATAGGGCTTGGTTGCAGGTTCTACCCCTTTAAGCGGGCATTTAACCGCCTCTGAGGGTATGTAGGAGCAAATAGTGATCCAGGTTTGAGAAAGGGCTGATGATGAACTGATTAAATCGAGCCTTTGCCCAAATAATACTTTTAAGTGTGTAGGTAATCTCATTAATATAGCGACTCGCTGCTATCATACGGCAGCTCACAGGGGCCTTAGAGTTTTTCAATGGAAAGCACAATGCGACGTAGCCTGATTCTGGCGACAGTTCTGATTTATATAATATTATTGAGCGCGTGTAGCGCTCTGCCAAAAATGCCTTCCTCACTGGAAAATAGCGTCAATGAAAACACCAGTTTGATCCAGACGCAGCAGTCTATGTTGACCGAACAGAGCCAGCAGTTGGAGCAGGTTAACGCTAATCAAATGGCTATCGTGGATGCTTTGGATGAGCTCAAAAATCAACTTGTTGGATTGCGGCAGCAAAATCAACCCGTTACCAAAAAATCTGAAAAGGTGGTGGCTCGTAAAGTCGTCACCAAGGTGTCCTCTCCTGTTGAAGGAAAAATGGTAGTCGGGCGCAATGAGTGGGTATGGGTCGAATTGTTCGATCGCTACATTAATGCGCGCATTGATACAGGTACACGCTCATCAACATTGAATGTAAAAAATTTACAACCCTTCGAGCGCAATGGAGAGAGCTGGGTTCGCTTTGAAGTGGCTGAACTGGAAGACCAGGAAGTGCTTTGGGAAGCGCCGCTATCACGTTATTTACGCGTAAAAAATGGCGGCGGGGAAGAGCTTGAGCGCAGACCAGTAATTAAAGTCAGTGTTCGCCTTGGCAGTATGATCGAAGAAACCGAACTTACTTTGGCTAGCAAAACCGGTTCATCCTATCCGCTGCAACTCGGGCGGGACTTTTTACGCGATATCGCTGTTGTTGATGTTTCCCGCAGGTTTATCCAACCAAAATTAGAAGAAAAAACTGTCTCAAGATAGTGAATAAATCACGCACACCTTTTTACATATTGATTGTTTTGCTCCTGCTCGCCGGGCTAAGTTTGATATGGCATCGACACAGTCAGCAAAATGTTCCTTTTTTGCCTGGAGAAAAGCGGCAGATTTGGTCTATTGAAGCGAAAATAGAATTTTTAGCGAATAACAATCCCGTTAAAATATCTTTGGCCATCCCCGATACTCAACCTGGTTTTGAACGCTTGGGCGAACACACCGCGAGCCCGGGATATGGCTTGGCTTTCAGCGAAAAAGATGACGGCCGCCGAGCGGAATGGACGATACGCAGTGCCAATGGAATTCAGACCTTGTATTACCGTGTTGATATGTTGGTTCAGGAGGGCAATCTTCCCCAGGAACAAAATCCTCCCGCACTTAAACACGGACTTAACGGTGATCGTGGGCCCTATACCACTGCTGCGCGTCAGTTACTGGAAAGAGCACGCTCACGTTCGGCAGACAGTATTACCCTCGCACGTGAACTCATTCGCGAATTTAATGCTTCTACTCAGGAAGCTGAATTTCTCGCTCAAAAACAAACTCGCAGTAGCTGGTTGGTTGCACTTCTGAATGAAGCGAGTGTCGCAGCACGTGAGGTGTTTGTATTAAATCTTGAGGATGGACGTCGTCGACAATCCCTGCAAACCCTTATCCAGGTTTTTGACGAGGGAACTTACGAATTATTTGATCCCATTAGCGGCTTGCAGGGCCGCCAGGAAAACCAAATTCTGTGGGAATATCAGAGCGGCCCGCTACTGGACCTTGTGGGCGGTAGTCAATCTAACGTTTTGTTTTCCTTTATAAAGCAAGAAGTTCCTTTGGAAGCAAACGAGCCCGAAGTGCGAGATTTTTTTGGATTCTCCATACACAGTTTGCCGCTGGAAGAACAGGCCATGTTTAAAGGGATTCTGTTAATTCCGGTGGGCGTGCTTGTTGTTGTATTTATGCGAATATTTATTGGCTTGCGCACATCCGGTACTTTTATGCCGGTGCTTATCGCGATCTCGTTCATCCAAACTTCACTGCTAACCGGCTTGATCGGTTTTGTGTTGATCGTCAGCGTTGGCTTATTAATTAGAAGTTATTTAAGCAATCTGAATTTGTTATTAGTGGCGAGAATTTCGGCCGTCATTGTTACGGTGATCATTATGATCACAGCTTTTTCTATTTTATCCTTTCAGCTGGGCTTGTCAGAAGGTTTGAAAGTAACTTTTTTCCCCATGATTATTTTGAGTTGGACCATCGAGCGTATGTCGATCCTCTGGGAAGAAGAAAGTCCGAAAGAAGTATTGGTGCAGGTCGGCGGAGCGCTGCTGGTCGCAGTTGTCGCTTACGCTTTGATGATGAATGAATTTGTTCGTCATTTTACGTTTAACTTTCTGGGTCTCCAGCTCGTGTTGATGGCAACGATATTGCTGTTTGGTAGTTATACCGGTTACCGTCTATTTGAATTGTGGCGTTTTAATTCACTGCTGGGTAAAAAGTCCTGATGCTAGCCTTGCTGGACAATACGCGCTGGGCAAAGTTGCGAGCGAGTGGCGTAATGGGTATGAATCGTCGCAATATTTCGTATATATCCAAGTACAACAACAGAAAATATTTTCCAATTGTTGACAACAAATTACTGACCAAAAAACTGGCTATAGAAAATGGAGTGAATACGCCTCAGCTCATTTCTGTGGTTGAGAGTCAGCGGGGCATTCGAGGATTGAGCGCTTCGGTGTCGGAAGTAAGCGGATTCTGTATGAAGCCGGCACGCGGGTCGGGCGGCAAGGGAATTATGGCCTTGAAGCATGAAAGCGAAGTCGCCTTTCTGCGAACCAATGGCGAGCACTATTCACTGGTTGAATTGGAGCGACATTGTTCAAATATTCTCGCCGGTTTGTATTCGCTGGGTGGAATACCGGATGTTGCTATTATTGAAGGCTTGATAAGAGCAGACAAAGTATTTGAGGATTACTCCTTCGAAGGGGTGCCTGATATTCGCATTATTGTTTTTCAGGGTATTCCAGTCATGGCTATGATTCGCTTGTCCTGCCACGCTTCGTCAGGCAAGGCCAATCTGCATCAGGGCGCTGTGGGCGTCGGCCTGGATATGGCGGACGGCACCGGGGTTAATGCCGTACAGAAGGATCAACAAATTACTCTCCATCCAGATACCGGTAAAAATCTACTGGAAATTAAAGTGCCACACTGGGAGTCTCTGCTTGAGCTCGCTTGCCGATGTTATCAAATGTCCGGTCTTGGTTATCTTGGGGTTGATCTTGTCATCGATGAGGACCAGGGTCCGACTCTTTTGGAACTCAATGCGCGACCGGGCCTCTCCATTCAAATTGCCAACAATTCGGGCATACTGCCGCGCTTGCGAGCGGTGGAGAAACTTAAACGTCCGGAGCGTATGACGATCAACGAAAGAGTGGCTTTTTGCCGTGAAAATTTTTCTGCTCAAATAATACGCGTATAATAGACGTATCAGTTGGTATTGAGACAATCATGAATAGCGTTACAGATATAGAACTTGGAAAAGACCGGGCCATGGATCTGCATGAGTATATGCAAAATCTCGGAGCTCGGGCGCGTGCTGCTTCCAGACATATGGTAAGAGCTAATACCGGGGTTAAGAATGCAGCGTTAACCGCAATTGCGAATGAACTTGACCAGGCTCGAGCTGCTATTTTGGAGGCCAATCGCAAGGATTTACAGGCGGCAAAAAAAAATGGCCTAGATACAGCCTTGGTAGACAGACTTGAACTGAACGATGCACGTATTGACGCAATGATGGAAGGTTTGCAACAGGTGGCTTCACTGCCAGACCCCTGTGGTGAAATTACAGATTTCAGCTATCGGCCTTCAGGCATTCAAGTCGGTAAAAAGCGCGTACCTTTGGGCGTAATTGGAATAATCTACGAATCTCGTCCCAACGTCACAATTGATGCAGCTTCTCTTTGTCTTAAATCTGGAAATGCCACAATTTTGAGAGGTGGGAGTGAAGCTATTCACTCTAATCAAGCCATCGCAAAATGTATCCACAAGGGATTAAATGAAGTGGGCTTGCCTGCAGATGCGGTGCAAGTAATTGAAACCACAGATCGAGCAGTCGTTGGCCACTTAATTACCCTGTCAGAATTTGTTGATGTGATTGTACCGAGAGGTGGCAAAGGCCTCATCGAAAGAATTTCCAGAGAAGCGACAGTGAGTGTGATAAAACATCTCGATGGGATATGTCATGTTTACATCGATTCAAATGCAGACTTGGTCAAGGCTTTCAATATTGCGATGAATAGCAAAACGCATCGCTATGGTGTTTGTAATGCGATGGAAACCTTATTGGTAGCCAAGCAAATAGCGCCACAAATTCTTCCGCAGCTTTCCGAAGCCTACATTAAAGAGGGTGTGGAATTGCGCGTGTGTGAACGAACGCTTGCGTATTTGCCTGATGCCCTTCCCGCTTCGGAAGAAGATTGGGATACAGAGTATCTCGCGCCGATTTTGGCAATAAAAATGGTGGATGACATTGATGATGCTATTCAATTTATCAACGAACACAGTTCACATCACACCGATGCAATAGTCACAGAAAACTATACCTTGGCGAGAAAATTTATCACCGAAGTTGATTCGAGTTCAGTAATAGTCAATGCGTCAACGCGTTTCGCTGATGGTTTTGAATATGGTTTAGGTGCAGAAATAGGAATCAGCACCGATAAAATTCATGCGCGAGGTCCTGTCGGTTTGGAGGGGCTAACTTCGCAAAAATGGGTGGTGTTTGGAGATGGGCATGTGCGTGCTTAAAGCCCAGCAAAATCAAAACCCAAAGGGTGGTGAGTGATTAAAGAAGTTCATGCCTGGTTTGGCGGCAGCTTCGATCCTGTTCACAATGGTCATTTGCTTGCAGCACAGGAAGTGTTGGAGCAATTTCAACTTGAAACACTTCATTTTCTTCCGTGCTATTTATCACCACTTAAAGAAAAATCTGCGTGTTCAACGCAAGACCGCTTGAATATGTTGGAGCTTGCATTGGCTTCAAATAAACATTTTTCTCTGGATACGCGAGAAGTGAATAAGCCAGGCCCGTCTTATAGCTTTGAAACGCTTACAGACATACGGGAGACTTTGGGAAGAGAAGTATCCTTACTTTGGATAATTGGTTGGGATGCCTATTTGAGTTTCAACCTCTGGCGAAATTGGCAAGATATATTGAGTTTGTGTAATTTAGTTGTCATTAATCGCCCGGGGTTTTCGCAGGAAGTGCCAGCCGCATTGAAAAATTGGAGTATTGGCAAGGAAGCGATAAAAGAAGAAATAACACAATACGACTATGGAAAAATTGTGTTTTTGAATACGCCACTGATTGAAATTGCTTCAAGTACTGTGCGGGATAAATGCAAACGAGGTTTGTCCTTGCGTTACTTAGTCCCATTGGAAGTTGAATTGTATATTAAAGAAAACCGACTTTTTTTAGAAAACTGAAATTTGTTTTAAAGATTAATGATAGAGATATAGTGAATTGTAATATGACTGTAAATTTGCAAAAAATTATTCAAGATAGCCTGGAAGATACAAAAGGACAAAACATTAACGTTTTGGATGTGACGGAGTTGAGCGATGTGATGGATACTTTGGTTATTGCTACCGGCACATCCAGTCGACACGTAAAATCCTTGGCAAACAATGCAATAGAGGAAGCCAAAAGCCATAAGGTTAGACCTATTGGTGTCGAAGGAATGGATGTGGGCGAGTGGGTTCTGGTGGATTACGGCGATTTGGTCCTGCATGTTATGCAACAAAGTACTCGGGATTTTTATGAGCTTGAGAAGCTCTGGTCAACAGAGCCAGCTTCGCGCAGACAAAAGTCTGAATAAACATTTTAGAGATCGTCAATTGCCTGCCAATGAAAATAACAATAATAGCGATTGGGAAAAAAATGCCGGCTTGGGTAATAGAAGCCTGTCGAGAATATGAAAAACGTTTGCCTAAAGAATTGGGTTTAAGTGTGCTGGAACTTCCCCTAGCGACGAGGAACAAAACAAACTCCATAGCAAAAATAAAGCAAGCAGAAGGCGAAGCCTTGTTATCTGCGATACCAGAAAAAAGCCTTATAGTGGCTTTGGATATGCGGGGTAAAAGTATTAGTACTGAAACACTTGCAAGTAAATTATCGGACTGGCAAATGCATAATCAGGATGTGAGCATATTGATTGGTGGTCCCGATGGATTATCCGAGTCCTGTTTGCAAGCAGCGGGAGAACGATGGTCACTTTCGGCCATGACTTTACCTCACCCCATGGTGCGCGTATTGCTCACTGAGCAATTATATCGCGCGTGGACAATTCTTATTAATCATCCGTATCACAAGTAAATATGGCTTGGGGTAATTCAGACTTTCATAGATTCAAAGATCACGGCAGTGAAGCACGTTTGTTTGCACGCCGTATTATGACAGTTGTGATTATTGTTTTTTCCCTGTTTTTTTTATTACTCGCACGATTCTATAGTTTGCAAGTGAGTCACTACCAGGACTATGTGACCCAATCAGATAAAAATCGTATTCAAATCAGACCCGTTCCGCCAACACGAGGACTGATATTTGATAGAAATGGGGAATTGCTTGCAGAAAATCGACCCAGTTTCTCTTTGGAAATCGTGATTGAGCGTGTTGGTAATCTGAATCAAACGCTCGATGAACTTGCACAATTAATTGAAGTAAGCGACGTCGATATAGAAGAATTTCACAAGGCAAAGCAGCGACGAAGACCGCACGCATCAGTGCCTTTGCGTTATAACTTGAATGAAGAAGAAATTGCCGCAATTGCAGTTAACGAATTTCGCCTTCAAGGCGTAGAAGTCGTAGCACGCTTAACGAGACACTATCCTAAAAAAAATCTATTTGCGCATACTATTGGTTATGTAAGTCGCATCAGTCCGTATGAACAAAGCCAATTTAATGAAGAAGCTGAACGACGCTATCGAGGTACACATAGCATCGGGAAAATTGGACTGGAAAAGTTTTACGAGTCAGAGCTATTGGGGGAAGTTGGCAGTGAAAGTGGTGAAACAAATGCACACGGACGTTGGTTAAGGCAGCTAGAAAGAGTAAATCCAAAATCGGGAAAGGATTTACAATTGTTCGTCGATGCGCGTTTGCAGCAGGTTGCGCGCAAGGCCTTAGGCGAGAATCGCGGTTCCATTGTCGCTATTGAAGTGGAAACCGGAGGGGTGTTGGCAATGGTCAGTAATCCTGCTTATGACCCTAACTTATTTGTAAATGGGATTAGCCACGCTGATTATAATGCTTTAAATCGTTCGATTGACCTACCGCTTTTTAATCGCAGTATTCAAGGTCAATACCCGCCAGGATCTACCATTAAGGGAGTTTATGGTTTAGCAGGCCTGGAGTATCACATTGTTACCGGAGCCACCACTATAGAAGACCCCGGTTACTATCAACTTGAAAATGATGAGCGATTATATCGGGAGTGGAAAAAAGGCGGTCACGGAAGTGCAGTAAATCTTCGTCAGGCAATCGTCGAATCCTGTGATGTTTTTTTCTATGACCTCGCTTTTAGCATGGGTGTCGATCGCATGCACGAGTTCGGCAGATATTTTAGTTTTGGTGAAACAACGGGCTTGGATATCCCCAGCGAACGCGCGGGCCTTTGGCCGTCGCGAGCATGGAAAAAGGGCGCTCTGGGATTAGATTGGTATCCGGGTGACAGTATAAATATGAGTATTGGGCAAGGTTATGTGTTGGTGACTCCAGTACAGCTTGCCATGATGACAGCAACTTTAGCAACGCGTGGAAAATTAATTCAGCCGCGTTTGGTGAAAAGTATTGGTGGAATTGAAACTGAAATGAAAGTTTTGAGTCAATATGAAGGCAATCAAGAAAACTGGGATTATATTATTTCTTCGTTGGAAGGCGTTGTGCATTCAATTAAAGGCACAGCACATAGCAAAGCCGGTAGAAATTTAAATTACCGTATGGCGGGTAAAACAGGCACGGCTCAGGTTGTGGGTATTGCTCAGGATGAAGAATATGATAGCGAAAAGTTGGCCGAGAGAAATCGCGATCACGGTTTGTTTATTGCGTTTGCGCCAGCTGAAAATCCACGAATTGCCGTCGCTGCAATTGTCGAAAATGGTGAAAGTGGCGCAGCAACACCGGTTGTGAGACAAGTAATTGATAGCTGGTTGAGTTTAGAGAAAAAGCCAGAAAACCCTATGGCTAATCTACAGTTATGGAAAAATAGAAATTGAGTCGCCAGGATTTTGTAAGAAGTATTCCAGATTCGGCACTGCATTTTGGGCGCAGCGACAGTCTTTGGTCTCGCTTTCATGTGGACCCCTTTATATTGCTCATTCTTGTGCTCCTGTCTATGTACGGCCTCTTGGTCTTATACAGTGGCAGCGGTCAAAATATTGCATTGGTAAAGAGACAATTTGTCTTAAATTGCATTGCTTTTATCGCCATGGTATTGGTCGCGCAAATCGATTTAAAATTATTACAACGTTGGTCTATCTGGATTTATCTCGGAGGGCTTCTGTTGCTGCTAATAGTATTGTGGATGGGAGTCGGTGCGAAAGGCGCAACACGCTGGATCAGTTTAGGTCTTTTCCGTTTTCAGCCTTCCGAAATAATGAAACTCGCTATGCCCATTCTTATCGCAGCCTGGTTTGCTAATCGAGTTGTGCCGCCGCGATTTCAAGATATAGTCATTTGTCTGGCATTCATTGCGGTACCGGTTGTACTGATTTTTGAACAGCCCGATTTGGGAACTTCAATTCTGATTGCGGCTTCTGGTTTAATCGTTTTGTTTCTGGCAGGTTTGCAATGGCGCTATATTATAGGAGCGCTGGTTATAGTACTTGCTAGCCTGAGACCCTTGTGGGTCTACTGGATGAAAGATTACCAAAAGCAGCGCGTGCTAACCCTGCTAAATCCGGACGCTGACAAGCTCGGCACCGGCTGGAATATTTGGCAATCTAAAACAGCAATTGGTTCGGGAGGGATCGAAGGTAAGGGCTGGTTGATGGGAACACAATCCCAATTGGACTTTTTGCCCGAAAGTCATACTGATTTTATCATCGCAGTGTTGGCTGAGGAATTTGGTTTAATGGGTGTGTGTCTGTTGCTTGGGCTCTATGTTCTATTGATCTCACGGGGTTTGTTCATTGCTTGGCGGGCAAAAAATTTATTTGGTAAATTGTTGGCAGGTGGAATAACGCTCACGTTTTTTGTTTATGTGTTTGTTAATATAAGCATGGTGACCGGGCTAATACCGGTTGTGGGTGTGCCGCTCCCGCTCATAAGTTATGGAGGAACCGCAGTGGTAACTCTGCTAACGGGCTTTGGCTTACTTATGGCTATTGCCACTGAAAAGCGAACACACCAGGAATACTAAATTTACGCCCTTTGTCTAGTTTTTGGAGAGTAAAAAACTCAATGTTTTTTCGAGCTGTAAGATACGGAATGATTGTTTTGGCAGGGGTGCTTACTCCCATGCTTGTGTTTGCGGATTATTCAACGCATGCTAAAACTGAAGAGTTTGTGCAAAAAATGCATGATGAGCATAAGTTTGAAAAAGAGTATATTTTATCCATACTTAAACAAGCCGAAAAAAAGCAAAGTATTTTGGATGCCATTGCGCGTCCTGCTGAAAAAACTCTGGAATGGAAAGAATACAAAGATATTTTTTTGGGAGAAAAACGTGTTCAGCAAGGATTAGAGTTTTGGAAAGAAAATGTCAAAACACTGGATCGCGCGACTAAAGAATACGGTGTTCCGCAAGAAATAATTGTTGCTATTATTGGGGTGGAAACCCGTTATGGCAGGCATAAAGGAAGTTATCGAGTAATAGACGCACTGACCACGCTGGGTTTTGACTATGAACCCCGAGCGAAATTTTTCTCAAGTGAATTAGAACACTTCTTTTTATTGGCGCGAGAGCAAAAGCAAGATCCATTAGAGTTAAGCGGTTCCTATGCGGGGGCAATGGGGTACGGTCAGTTTATTCCTAGTAGTTATCGTGCTTATGCCGTAGATTTTGACGGCGATGAATTGGCGGATATTTGGAACAATCCTGTTGATGCTATCGGCAGTGTTGCAAATTATTTTAAAAAGCACGGCTGGCAAGAAGGTGAGCCAGTATTTAATCGTTCACGAATTTCCGATGATTACAAAAAGGAATTGTTGAATGATAAAAGTCGACCGTCGCTCACTTTATCAGAGCTTAAAGCAGCGGGTTTTGAGCCCGCCGAAAAAGATCTGGATGCAGGGCTGAAGGCGGTAGCACTTCTGTATGAGGGTGTTTACGGAAAAGAATTCTGGTTGGGATTTGATAATTTTTATGTGATAACGCGTTATAATCGCAGTCATCTTTATGCTATGGCTGTGTGGCAGCTGAGCCGATTAATTCGTTATGAATACGAAGCCAGTACCTGAAACAGTTCGCGTTGCGCTCTTTGTTTTGCTCGCCAACTTGGCGGGCTGTAGTTTTGTCCCACTAATTCCTGAAGAAAAAGACAGAGGCCCAGAAAGACCTGTCAGCGTCGATCATATCGGTGAGCCTGTTCCCCAAGTAGAACCGAGAACAATTGCGGGCAATCGAAGCCCTTATAAAGTACTGGGTAAAACCTATACGGTACTGCCAAACCCTGATGGTTATCGAGAAAAAGGCGTGGCTTCCTGGTACGGGAAAAAATTCCACGGTAGACGCACCTCGAATGGTGAAATTTACGATATGTACGCGATGACCGCTGCACATAAAACCTTGCCAATACCGAGTTACGTCAAAGTTACAAATTTAAAAAATAAGCGTTCTATTATTGTGCGAGTAAATGACCGAGGTCCTTTTCACGGCAATCGCTTAATCGATTTGAGTTATACCGCCGCAAAAAAACTGGGGTTTGAAAATATCGGAACTGCGGACGTATTAATTGAATACATTGACCCATTGAATTGGTCTTCAGGTACAAAAAAAGCACCAGCACCAGCACCACCATCACCAACGCCGAAAGTTGCCAGTTTAGTTCAAGAGCCCCCTGCGCCCGTGCCCTCGCGAGTAGGAGGTTACCAATTGCCACCTAATACCTGGTTGCAGGTCGGCGCTTTCGGTCAGCATGAATCAGCGGAGAGAATGAAAAAACTCCTGGAAACCTTAACTCGTTATCCTGTAGTTGTTGTCGTGCCCGGAGCGCCCCAGCTATCTGATAAGTTGTATCGTGTGCGCATTGGTCCAATACAAGATAACTTTGATATTCTGGAAATTCGACGAGCCATGCAAGAGAAGCAACTTCCCGACCCGCATGTTGTCTATGTTGATTAGTGTGCATTGGCGGCGGAATACAGAAAACTGCTACAATTGCGCTTTTTTTTAAGGCTCTAATTCAAGATTCCTATGTTTTATACTACTGAGATAACGGGTAAGACCAACCGTATTTGCATTGTATTGCTCACCCTACTTTTCGCGTTCAGCGCTCAGGCAGAGCGTGTTATCGTTCCAGCGCCCCCGCAAATTGCAGCAAAAGCCTGGTTGCTCATGGATGCCCACACCGGGAAAATTTTGGTTGAAGAAAATGCTGATGAGCGATTGCCCCCCGCTAGCCTCACAAAAATGATGACTTCCTACATCGTATCTGAAGAAATTTCAGCGGGTAGGCTTAAAGAAAACGATTTGGTTAAAATTTCTGATGATGCCTGGCGTCGAGGTGGCTCGGCAAGTGGCGGTTCCACGATGTTTTTAAAACCGCGCTCCGAAGTGCCGGTTATTGAGTTGTTAAAAGGTGTGATCATACCCTCAGGAAACGATGCCGCGATTGCGCTCGCTCAACATGTTGCTGGCGATGAATCTGCTTTTGCGGATGTGATGAATCAGCAAGCTCAATTGTTAGGAATGAACGACACGCACTATCAAAACGCGACAGGCTTGCCAGCGGAAGAGCATTACACTACAGCGCGAGATTTATCGATACTTGCACGAGCTTTGGTTTTTGATCATCCAGATCATTACAGTTTGTATTCTGAAAAATATTACAAACACAACGGCATTAATCAACCTAACTTCAATCAACTTTTATTTAAAGACAGTAACGTAGACGGAATTAAAACGGGACACACAGACGCGGCGGGTTATTGTCTGGTTGCATCTTCAAAGCGCAATGACATGCGTTTAATTTCGGTTGTAATGGGAACCGGATCTAAAAGTGCGCGAGTGACTGCTTCGCAGAAATTATTGTCCTACGGGTTTCGTTATTACCAAACTTTGGAACTGTATAAAGCTGGCGATAGTGTGAGTACAGAAAAAGTCTGGAAAGCGGAAAAAGACAAAGTATCACTTGGTGTAAAAGATGGCTTACTCGTTACCATTCCGCGCGGTAGTCACAAAGATATCCAGGCAGAAATGCATGTCAGTTCAATTTTACAAGCACCTTTAAACAAAGGTGATGTAGTAGGTTCGGTGGTAGTTAAACTGGATGAAGAAGTGCTGGCAAAGGTAGATCTGCAAGTATTGGAAGATGTTAAAAAGGCCGGCTTCTTTTCCAGAGCCTGGGATTCAGTTCTTTTACTCTTCCACGATGAAGAGGAAGAGTAATTCGAGGGGACAGATTAATGTCAGATTCTCTTGAGCCCAAAGACGTAAAAATCGAATTTCCCTGTGCGGATTATCCGATAAAAGTGATGGGTGAAAATTCTGCCGCATATCGTGAAATTGTATTAACGGTTATGCAAAAGCATGCGCCTGGTTTCGATGCTGAAAAAGTTACAGTGAGGGACAGTCGCAACGGAAACTATCAATCTATCACTGTATTTATCGAAGCAACGGGTAGGGAGCAACTTCTCGCTATCTTCGAAGAGTTAAAGACACACCCTGCTACGCGCATGGTTTTGTAACTCGGTTTTAGTACAGCCGAAGGTCATCGTGACTTATGAATTCCCAAAGCTGTGTGCTGGTTAAATTTCTGGGTTGTGTAGACTACAACGACACCCTCGCTGCAATGCGAAATTTCACTCAAGAAAGAAACAGTGAAACTCAAGATGAACTCTGGTTGTTGGAACACCCTCCAGTATTTACTCAAGGTCAGGCAGGAAAAGCCGAGCATTTGCTGAGTGCAACAGACATTCCCCTAGTGCAGAGTGATCGAGGTGGTCAAGTTACCTATCATGGGCCAGGCCAGTTAGTGGCCTACCCTTTATTTGATCTGCGGCGCTTAAAAGTAAATGTCAGAGAGCTGGTGAGCGGCCTGGAAAATGCCGTAATTGAGTTTTTAAGCTATTATGGGATTCAAAGCAACGCCAAGCCTGATGCGCCGGGTGTTTATGTGGCAGGTAAAAAAATTGCTTCACTGGGTTTGCGTGTTCGCAAAGGCTGTAGTTTTCATGGAGTTGCAATCAACATTGCAATGGATTTAAAACCGTTTTTGTCAATCAACCCTTGTGGATACGAAGGGCTTGAAATGGTGCAGTTACAGGATTTAATTTCTGAATCTACACTGCCAACTATGAGACAGGCGAGTGAACAATTTGCACAATGCCTGGGTGAAAAATTTAATTTGAATTTGACTTGGGCAGAAAGCGACGAAGATAAATCGATTTTTATTTCGTAACAAAATTTAACTGAAGATTGAACTAAAAAGATGTCAAAAGATTTACCCGTAAAACGCAGTAGAAGGATCAAACAGGGCGAAAAACTCCGTGATGCTGACAAGGTAGAACGTATACCTGTAAAAGTGATCGCGAGCGATGCCTTGTTGCGTAAGCCGGACTGGATTCGTATCCGTATTAGTCAGTCGCCTGAAGTTGATCGAATAAAAAAACTTTTGCGAAAAAATAAATTAGCTACGGTGTGTGAAGAGGCGAATTGCCCAAATTTGAGTGAATGTTTTAGTGGCGGCACCGCGACTTTCATGATCATGGGAGAAATTTGCACTCGGCGCTGCCCTTTTTGCGATGTAGGACACGGCAAGCCCAATCCTCTGGATAAAGATGAACCGCGCAATCTTGCAAATGCCATTGCAGAACTGCAATTAAGATATGTTGTTATTACTTCTGTTGATCGCGATGATTTAAGAGATGGTGGAGCGCAGCATTTTGCAGCGTGTATTCGGGAATCACGGCGTGCTTCTCCAGCATTACAAGTAGAAATATTAACGCCTGATTTTCGGGGAAGAATGGATGTCGCGCTTGAGATTCTCGCCGCGGAACCACCGGATGTGTTTAATCACAATTTGGAAACAGTGCCGCGTCTTTATCGTGAAGCGAGACCGGGTGCAAATTATTTGTGGTCCCTTAAACTCTTGAAGGAATATAAAAAGTTGAAACCCGAAGTGCTCACTAAATCTGGATTAATGGTAGGGCTTGGCGAAACTAAGGAAGAAATTTTTGAAGTGATGGAAAATATGCGCGAGCACGATATTGATATGCTCACGATTGGTCAATATTTGCAACCGTCAAAAGATCATTTGCCCGTGCAACGCTACGTCGAACCCGCTGAGTTTGATGAGTATACGGCAAGAGCAGAAGAGCTCGGCTTTAAGCATGCCGCTTGCGGTCCTCTGGTGCGATCTTCTTATCATGCCGATAAACAAGCACACGGAGAAATCGTAAAGTAATTGGCCGGTGCTTTAGAAATAAAAAAGCCGCCCGGGGGTGTTGGGCGGCTCAGAAATATCATCCTTGACCCAGACTAGTGCATATCATCACCAGTTTTCCAAATCGGTCTCTTACCTTCTCACCTTCCGCAAAGCCGCTTTGCCTTGGTAATCCTTTTCTAAGCGCTTGCCAGGCGTTGAGAATCTTGTTGCCAACCTTAAATACCTTGAGTTCACCGCTAAAATCACTGAGGTAAAAAGGCTTACCCGTTTGTTCAACTACACGGGTATCAAAATCTGAAAAATAGTTTCGCTCTTTGGCTTCGGCTCCGTGCGTGTGCCAAAACGCAACTAAGTCATAAGTCTTCGGGTACCTAAAATGCAGGGATACCTGGTCCCTTCCCGGCGCACCGCGTTGTGCACTATAAAAATACTGGCCATTTCTTTTGAGGATTGCGCCAATAAATTCGGTGTCCTCAGCAATAGATATGGGATTGAACCTGTCGCTAGCGGCCTTTACCGCCTCGAGTTCAGAAAGAAATCCCTGCTGCGCCAGTGCGTCATGGCCGTCGCCGTAAATAATCTGATTGTTATGAGCGAGGAGGCGATCGTACAAAATGGATTTTTTTTCGTTCACCACACAGGCGTTTTTCCCTAAGCCAGCATGGCTCCACTGTGTCAAACCGAGGATGGCGATACTCAGAATTATCCGCAGGCTTACCTTCAATTTTGTGTTATCCATGCTGACTACCTCGCTTTCTACTTCTCTAGCTCAGCACCAAAAAATGCAGGTGCTGTTATCTCACTCGGGGTCTATTGTGGTTCGGACGAGGAGGTTCTGCCTGATGACAAACACTGGAAATGGAAGGGCTTACGTATTAATCTCTAATTCTTACCTTATGAAAACCTGAGGAAGAAAAAAAGCCATAAAAATCAAAAAGATACAAACAAGTGTTTTTCTTGATTGAGACGGCCTAATTCACGCCTCAGAAGCAAAGAAGTCATACAATATGGACATGGCAATCGATCCCAATCTCAAAAAACAGCAGTTGATGAAGGGCTTCCAGCTGAATGGCTGGCAAGTTAAGCCCTTGGCCGGAAAAATATATGTGGGTGAGAAAGAGATTCACCTCGAACCCAAGATTATGGATGTTTTGGTTTGCCTGGCGTGCCACCAGGGTGAGGTAGTGACAAGAGACATGTTGCTCGAACAAGTCTGGGGTCGGGTCATTGTCAGCGATGATGCCATCACACGCTGCATTTCCGAGTTGAGAAATATCCTCGGGGATACCGAGCGAGAACGTGCTTATATAAGAACCATTCCCCGAAGAGGGTACAGCTTACTTGTGCCAATATCGGCAGATGTCGCGGAAGAAGACTTCATTAAGCAGCAGTCAAAATCCGAACTGAACCCGCTTCCGCATTCTCCTCTAAAAAGTACGCTTAAATACGTCGGCGTATCGCTGTTAGCAGGCTTCGCTGTTTTCCTGTTTCTTCGAGGCAATAACACTTCAAGTGTTAAAGAAGAAGAGCTTGTGATCGTTGGCCAAGAGCTGGCTAAGGGAACGGAAACCGCCTCAATCACTGCTATCGCCGTGCTACCTTTTGTCAGTCTGGGCAGTGAAATCGAAAACGCCTATTTTGCCGAAGGCATATCAGAAGATATTCGCAATGCGCTGATGACCAATGCCGATGTGCGTATAGCAGCTAGTACTTCTTCTAATGTTTTTCGAGACAAACCGATGGATGTCAGGGAAATCGGCGAGCAATTGAACGTTGAGGCCTTATTGGAAGGCACCGTGCGAATCCATAAAAATAGACTCCGCATTACGACACAACTTACTGATACCAAAAATGGTTATTCATTGTGGGCAGCCACTTTTGAACGTGATCTCGAAGACAAAATCAAATTGCAATCGGAGGTGGCCGAAAACATTGCAGAGCAATTGATGCCCTCCTTAAAAACAGCCAGCCTGGATTTCAAAGGCACAACAGCAAACCGACTTGCGCAGGATTATTATTTTTTAGGTCAACATCACTGGAGTTTGCGTAAACCCGAATCGCTGGATTTGGCGGTGAATTATTTTCGGCAAGCACTCACACTCGATAAAAATTATGCCCTCGCGTGGGCGGGTTTATCCACTGCCTTAATATTTCAAACGGTCTACGATGATAAACCGATAGAGGAAATTTCCCCGCTTGCTGAGCATGCTATAAGGCGCGCGCTTGAGTTGGAGCCAGAGCTGGCAGAAGTACATGCAGCTTACGGCATGTACCTTACGCATCTTCAAGACAAGCAAGGCGCGAAAGCAGCGTATGAAAAAGCCATTGAATTAAACCCACAACATTCAATGGCACACATGTGGCTCGGCAATATTTTGGTCGACGACGAAATGCGAGTCAAAGAAGCCTACGAGGCCTACAGCGAAGCGCTCAAATATGATCCCTTACATCCACAGGTCCGTTATAACCATGCATCAGTGCTCACAGGCATGGGGCGTTTCGATGAAGCAATCAATAGCCTGGAATATTATTTAAAAACTGATCCGCGCAATCTTTACCTCGGCGCCTTGATGGATACGATGTTGGCCGCCGGTCGTTATGACGAAGTGCTCAGTTTGGCTGTTGGTTTTAATGCAAGCGACGATCATAAAGACCGTACGATGGTAACCGTGGTTGAAGCCTTAATAGAATTGGATCGCCTGAGTGATGCAGAAAAACTAATCAACATCTCTCGCGAAACAATGAAACCCTATGAACTTGGGTCGATGATGTCTTTGCTCGCGCTGGTAAAGGAAGATACCGTTGGCATCATTAAAGCAGCAGATTATTTTGAAGAAAAGGGTGAGTCACTGAAGCATCCCCATAAAAGTATGTGTGTGGGTATGATGGATATTTATCTGCGTGGTATTGCAGCTTATCTCGACAGGGACTATCAAAAATCGGCCGATCTGTTCGCAGGTTTTCAAGATGCGGGAACTCAGGTGGGTTGCCGGAAAATGGAAATTAAATTAGAGATGATGGTGTTACTTTATCGCGCTGCTGCCCTGCAAAAATTACATCGCAGTGACCAGGAAATTCGCGATATCATTGTTGAAGTTGATAAACGCTTATTGGAATTGCGCACCAAAGGTTGGGACACACCCTTAATGTCCAAAGTAGAAATTGCTCGCCACGCTTTAGTGCATGAAGATTTGCAAGTTGCCAAAGTGGTTGAGCGTATGGAAGCCAAAGGGTGGAGACCTTATGGCATGATCAAATCAGCCCCCATTCTTCGCGAAATTGTGCAGGGTTTACCAAGCTACCAGGAAACCTTCCATGCACTATCTAAAGAATACGAAAATATGCAACAAAGCTGTAATAACATCGTGCTCGCCAAAATCGGATTGTAAATAAAGCACAGCTTTTATTTAATTTCCTTGTTAACATCGGTCTCCTGCTCATAATAAAACGTTGCAAGGAGGTAAACGATGCCAAGTGTAGGGGAAATGATCGACGACATCCTGCGTCGTGAAGGGGGCTATGTGAATCACCCCGCAGACAAGGGTGGACCAACAAAATACGGCATTACTCAGGCGACTTTATCGCGTTACATTGGTCAAGCGGCACTTGTCAGCGATGTACAAAATCTTTCCGAAGATGTGGCGCGTGACATCTACGAAAAAAATTATTATTTCAGTCCCGGTATTCACAAGCTTCCCCAGGAAATACAGCCCTTTATATTTGATTGTGCTGTCAACCACGGGCCACGTCGTGCTATTAAATTTGTTCAAAGTGTGTGTAACCAGGCGGGTAGAGATCCAAAATTGTCAGAAGATGGTGCGATGGGGCCAAATACCCGTAAGGCTGCGGAGTGGGCTCTGGAAGAAATGGGAGAATATTTTCTCAAAGCATTGTTAGAAGAGCGTCGAAATTTTTATTTGGCGATTGTCGCAGCCAAACCGTCGCAACAAGTTTTTTTGAGGGGTTGGATGAATCGGGTTAACGAGTTTGAAGAGGAGATGGCTTAATGGGGTGGTTGAGTTCTCTAGGTGGAATATTTAAGGGTGGCAAAGAAGTTGCCGAAGTGTTTGTCGAAAACAAGGAAAACAAAGGACAAAGACAACATGATGCTTTTATCGCAGATGTTGATCGTGACCTGGCTTCCTTGCAACAATTTTCAAAAGAATTTCATGAGCGACAAAATCGTTCCTGGTGGGATTCTTTTGTTGATGGTCTCAACCGGCTACCGCGCCCGCTAATTACCATTGCGATACTCAGTTTTTTTGTGCTGGCACCGCTTGACCCGGTTCAGTTCACACAAATCGCTCAAGCTTACAACTTGATGCCAGATGGGTATTGGATGTTGCTGAGTGTGATTATCGGCTTTTATTTTGGTGGGCGTATGCAATTAAAAATGCAGGATATGTCTGTTTCTAAAGATGCCGTTAAGGCGGCAAAAGATTTGGTCGCAATGCGTCGCGAATTTCGCCAGTTGGAAATAGAAGAGGAGTCGCCGCAATCAAAAATTTATGACAATGTCACCATGTCTTCTGGCAAGCCGGTCAATAAAGTCGTTGAAGAGTGGAAGCAAAAGAAAAAATAGCTCATCCCTGAGCAAAGTGGGTGGAGGCGTTAAAACTCTTCCTTAAGTCATAACTCCAAACACCCGCTGTCCTTTTCAGAATTAAGTCCGTAAACACAATTTACTGCGTTACTTCATGGCAAAGCCAATCCTGTATCGCAAGCGAACAATACCACTCACACACTACGTAAACCTTCCGTAAGCTTACCTATATTTCATTTTCAGCTACCTAATTTTTGCTCCAATTTGTACTGGTTACTTGCCAGAGAACCAGCAAACTATATGATGGTATGTGCCAGATAATACGGAAGATCAGTGTGCTACTAGAGCGAGAACAGCATTTAAATCAATTACTTAGCTTGGTTATCCAAGCCAGCGATGGTCGTGGCAGCATAGCACTGTTAGCTGGCGAAGCTGGAATGGGTAAAACCTCACTTTTGCAGGTTTTGCGCGAGAAAATTGGTAAGCGCAGCCCCGTATTTTGGGGAGGCTGTGACGCCCTGTTTACCCCACGTCCGCTCGGGCCGCTTCAAGATATGGCGGCCCATCTCGGTAGCCACATCGCCAGGCAATTGCAGGAAGGTGTTCAGTCCGTGCAGCTTTATTCAAGCGTCCTTCAAGAGCTTGAAAAATTTACAAATGGCGCGGTGATGATAATTGAAGATGCACACTGGGCTGATTACGCCACCCTGGACCTTCTCAATTTTCTTGGCAGACGTATTGCGCACTTACCAGTATTACTTATTATCAGTTTTCGCAATGATGAAGTGCAGGAAAGTCATCCCTTGATGCAAGTGCTGGGATTGCTGCCTTCCGCAAATACGACCCGAATTGAATTAGGCGCACTTTCTCGAGACGCTGTCGAAACTTTAGGTGTGCCAGAAGGCTACAATCTTGAAAGTCTCTACAACGTCACAGGGGGCAACCCTTTTTTCCTGACTGAATTGTTGGAGTGTCAGCACCAACCCGATTCAATGGTCCCGGCATCGGTAAAAGATGCCGTAGGCGCACGTTTAGCCAGGTTGTCCCAGGGTGAGCGCCAAATCATGGAAACTTTAAGTGTTATTCCCGGTTCGGTTTCGTTGGGCTTATTGAAAAATCTATTTGGAGAAAATGGCGAAACCCTGGCAATGGCCTGCGTTGGCAGAAATTTGTTGGTCCAAAACAACGACGGCACCTTGAGATTTCGACACGAACTTGCACGACTGGCAACCCTCGCACGGGTTTCCTCCCTGAATCAAAAAGAATTTCACGCGCGCGTGTTGCAAGCACAATTAGATCAGGCGCGCTCACCGGTCTTGCTCAAAGCCAACTACGATCAACTCGTGCATCACGCAGCGGGTTCCTTTGATGCTGCACGAGTCCTGGAGTTTGCGCCGAAAGCAGCGCAAATGGCGGCGGATGTTGGCGCTCACAGAGAAGCCGCAGCGCATTTGGCAACAGCCCTGCGTTTTGTGAATGATGCACCCACCGAACTTGCGGCCGAACTCTATGAACGCTGGGCTTATGAAGCCGGTATTGCCCTGCGTATGGACGATGAAGTTCAGGAAGCCTATCGCCATGCCATTACCCTTTGGCGCGCGCTCGAAAGGCCGGAAAAAGTAGGCGAAAACCTCCGACGTTTATCGCGCTTGCATTGGTATCGCGGTGAAGCCACCGAAGCGAGCCATTACGCGGATGATGCCATTCGTGTTTTGGAAAGCACACCACCCTCGGCGGAGCGCGCCATGGCCTATAGCCTGCGTTCACAACTGCATATGCTTAACGACCGCATGGAAGAATCCATTGAATGGGGTGAAAAAGCTATTCAACTTGCCAATGAGCATCACAACGTTGAAGTAAAAATTCACGCACTGAATAACGTGGGCACCGCGAGGCTTTTTCGCAATAACAAGGCGGGCATCGCTGAGTTACGAGAGAGCCTGGCGCTGGCCATTGCCGAGGGTTACCACGAACAAGCCGCACGCGCTTATTCAAATTTGTCTGAATACGCTGTCGAGTTTAAAGATTTTGAATTGGCCGAAGAAATTCTGCCTAAAGGCATTGCCTTTAATGCCCAGTACGATCTCTTTGCCTGGAGCAAGTACATGATGGGGCGCCTGTCGCTATTGCGTATGGAGCAAGGACAACTTGCCGACGCTGAAGCCATCGCAAGTGGCGTCGTCAATGCCAAAGATGCAACCTTGCTAATGCGTTTGCCCGCGCTAACGGTATTGGCTAAAACGCGTCTGCGTTTGGATGAAGCAGATGCATATGATCTTTTGTCGAAGGCCCTGAGTGATGCTTTGGCAACAGGAGAATTGCAAAACATTGTGCCCATTAGATTGGGTTTGATTGAATCCTGCTGGTTGGATGATACGAGTAAAAACGCAACCGAGCATTTGAATTGGCTAAATGATTTGAGTCCGAAAAAAATGCACACATGGCGAGTGGGTGAGACGGCAATATGGGCGAAACGTTTAGGCTACGCATTAAACGAAAACTTTTATAGCGATCTGCCAGAACCTTATCAATTAGAGTATGAGCAGGCTTATTCCGCAGCAGCAGATGCCTGGGAAAAACTCGGCCTGCCTTATGCGGCAGCGCTCGCACTTATCCAAACGCCAGAAGGGACTGAGCAATTAGAAAACTTTACACGTGCGCAAGCGATTCTGGAAAAAATTTCAGCCAGAAAAACCCTGAACAAATTACACAAGCTGGCCAAACAATTTAATCTGGAAGAACAATTACCCAAGTCAAAACGAGGGCCTTATAAAGCGGCGCGCAACAACCCAATGGGCTTGACCAGGCGTGAGCAACAGATTCTGGCGCTAATGGTAAAGGGCGCGCAAAATCGTGATATCGCGGAAAGTTTGTCGAGATCGCCCAGAACCATTGAGCACCATGTTTCTTCAATCCTATCGAAACTCAACGCGGGCTCCCGCATGGAGGCCATGCTACGAGTCCAGCACGAACCCTGGTTGCTCCCGCAAAATGCTTAATCCGGTATGCGGGCAGGCTGAGTTCATAAAATCAGCGTGTTAAGATGCCCGTCTTTTGTCGGCAGTAATTTATGAGTGAAACAAAAAACAGCCGTCGTGTGGGTATGGTCAGTCTCGGCTGCCCAAAGGCTCTTGTTGATTCCGAACGCATCCTGACCCAATTGAAGCTGGACGGTTACGAATTAGTGCCCAGCTACGAAAGCGCGGATGTCGTGGTGGTAAATACCTGCGGTTTTATCGACAGCGCCAAACAGGAATCCCTGCAAACCATCAATGAAGCCATGCAAGCAAATGGCAAAGTGATTGTGACCGGTTGTATGGGAAAGGGTAAGGATGCGGAAGTCATCAAGCAAAGTTTCCCCGGCATTTTGAATGTCAGTGGCCCGGCGGCCTACGAAGAAGTCATGACAGCGGTACATAAATTTATTCCGCCCACGCAAGAACATAACCCTCATGTAGATTTAATACCCCCCCAGGGTATTAAGCTCACACCCAGGCATTATGCTTATTTAAAAATTTCCGAAGGTTGTAACCACCGTTGTACCTTTTGCATTATTCCTTCGATGCGCGGCGATCTTGTAAGCCGTCCTATCGGTGAAGTGTTAGAAGAAGCTGAAGGCTTGGCAAAAGCGGGGGTGAAAGAGCTGTTAATTATTTCGCAAGATACCAGTGCCTACGGTGTAGATACGAAATACCGTACAGGTTTTTGGCAAGGAAGACCCATAAAAACGCGCATGCAGGATCTGTGTGAAACCCTGGCCGAACTTGGAATATGGGTGCGCCTGCATTATGTCTATCCCTACCCACACGTAGACAATCTCATTCCTTTGATGGCAGACGGTCGTATACTGCCCTATCTGGATATTCCGTTTCAGCACGCGAGCCCGACCATATTAAAAAACATGAAGCGGCCAGCACATCAAGAAAAAACCCTGGATAGAATTATTAATTGGCGCAAGCAGTGCCCGGAGTTGGCAATTCGTTCCACATTTATCGTGGGTTTTCCTGGAGAAACGGAACAAGATTTTGAGCTGCTTTTGGATTGGTTACAGGAAGCGCAATTAGATCGAGTCGGCTGTTTTAAATACTCTCCTGTAGAGGGCGCTACCGCGAATAACCTGGAGAATCACGTTCCAGAAGAAATCAAAGAAGAACGCTGGCAAAAATTTATGGCGGTACAACAAAAAATCTCTGCCGAACGCCTGCAAAAGAAAGTGGGCTTGGAACTAGCGGTTATTGTTGATCACGTTGAAAACGAGGTCGCCATAGGTCGCAGCTATGCCGACGCCCCGGAAATAGACGGATGTGTCTATGTTGAAAATGCAAGTGATGTAAAAGTCGGCGATATGGTGTTTGCCGAAATACATCAAGCTGATGAATACGACCTGTATGGAAGCCTGTGCACCGATGAAGATTAAAAGCTTATGAAGTATTACGATCCGCTTACTGGCCTCGCAAATCGAGCACTATTTTACGACAGAGCGAGAAAAAGTATTGCGCGTGCGCGTCGCGAAAATTCTTCTTTTGCCGTGATCTTATTGGATTTAAAAGACTTCGAAGAAATTACCGCGCACGCGGGACCAGATGGCAGTGATCGCTACCTGCGAGCCATGGCAAGAAATTTTTTAGAAGACCTGCGAGATACCGATACGATTGCGCGCCTAGGCAATCACCAATTTGTCGTGCTCCTGGAAAATATCTCATTAGAAAAAGATATTGAAAGCATCATTGAAAAATTGATCGAAAGTGTAAATGCGCCGGTGACCATTGAGGGTAGAGACTATACCAGTCACGCCAACATTGGAGTCAGCGTTTTTCCTGCTGACGGCGATACCGTTGACCTACTTTTGAGGCATGCAGATAAGGCGCGATCGGGCGCTAAAGAAAATAAAAATAATTTCAATTTTTATAACATTGATATGTCCAGCACTGTTGGCAACTATCTGTTGTTGGAAAACGATTTACTTTTGGCAATTAAAAATCATGAATTTGAATTGTATTATCAACCTCAAATCGATTTAACAACGGGTAAAATTTCCGGAGTAGAGGCATTAATACGTTGGCAACACAAAGAACGAGGAATCATTTCGCCTGAAAAATTTGTGAGTCTGGCTGAAGAAACAGGCTCCATTGGTGAATTGGGTGAATGGGTGTTGCGAGAAGCATGTCAAAAATTTCGTTCCTGGCTGGAAGAGGATGTGAACCTCGGGAAAATCGCAGTCAATATTAGCGCTCACCAATTACACGAAAAAGGTTTTGAAGAATCTGTTAAGGCCTTGATAAGTGAAACGGGTTTGCCACCAGAATATCTGGAATTGGAAATCACCGAAACTGCTGCCATGGAAAATGCGGGCGAAACGATTGAATTATTGCGCAGTTTAAATGACATGGGGCTATCGATAGCGATAGATGATTTTGGTACAGGCTACTCTTCATTGGCCTATCTTAAAAACTTTCCCATTCAAAAGCTTAAAATAGACAAAAGTTTTATTCAGGATATCGATAGCAGCGCACCCGATGCGGCAATCGCCAAATCCATAATTGATTTGGCCCATAACCTCGGCTTGCAAGTTGTTGCTGAAGGTGTGGAGCGACCTACACAAGCTCGGTGGTTGCAAGATAGAGCTTGTGATAAAGTTCAGGGCGACTACTATTCCGAAGCCTTAAGCGAAAAAGAATTGTTTGAATTTATATTGGGTGCACCCTTTAAAAGCAGTTCGGACTCGAATAGAAAAATTTGAGCATGCAAACCTTTGAAGAAATAAAAGCCTATCTGCGGCAGTTCGCCAAAGACCGCGATTGGGAAAAATTTCATTCCCCCAAAAATTTAAGTATGGCCTTAAGTGTGGAGGCGGCGGAATTGCTTGAGCACTTCCAGTGGTTGACGGAGGCTCAGTCTGAACAGCTCGATGAAGAACTGAAGCAGAAAGTTGCTGAAGAGATTGCCGATATACAACTGTATTTGATTAGACTTGCAGACCGTTTAAACATAGATCTTGCCGAAGCAATAAAACATAAAAGTAAAATAAACGAAAAAAATTACCCGGTGGACAAAGCCTACGGCAGTGCAAAAAAACATCGCGATTATTGAAGCGTTAGTTTCGCAAGAGCGCGTTATTATATGTTGAATGCTAGCTCTTGCGTGTCTGCGTTAAGAATATTTAAGCCGGATAAGTTTAATACAATATCCAACAAAATATTCCACTCGTCTCCTTTATTTAAACCTTTAATTGTACGATCAGCTAAAGCCAGGTTGCGCACCATGTATTGCAATTGCTCCAACTTTAAGCGATTAACAGCCGTGCGAGTAAGTTGCATGCGATTTTGCCACACCCCGGATTTGCGTGCAGCTAATTCAAAACTTTCACCCGCATTCATGGCCTCACGAATGCTAAGTAAAGTTTTGATTTCGCGTGTCAGTGCCCACACCACAGTAAGAGGTGCTAAACCTTCTGCTTGTAAACCGTGTAAGCTGCGTACGCAGGCGCGGGCATCGCCGGCCAGTGCACGATCAATGAGTGAGAAAACACTGTAGCGCGCGCTATCCATAACCGCGTTCGCCATGGTTTCAGCATCGATACTTTGCTTATCTGCAATTAATTTTAATTTTTCAATTTCTTGAACAGCGGCTAATAAATTGCCTTCAATTTTTGTACATAAAATATCAATTGCGGCGGAGTCGGCATGTATACCAGCCGATTTTAATCTTTGGTCTATCCAGCGATGTAAGTTTTCAGGGCCCACTGGCCAAACGGTTACTGTATGGCCGCGTTGCTCAATGGATTTATACCAAGCCTGGTTTTGTTTACGCTTATCCACTTTGGGCATCACAAGCAGTAAGAGCGAGTCATCCTGAGCTTGTTCACAGTATTCGGTAATCACTTCGCTGGCGTTCTCGTCAATTTTGCCGTTATCTACGCGCACTTCAATAAAGGTTTTGTCAGAAAAAAGTGAGAGGCTGTTTAAATTTTGTCGCACATAGTGCCAATCAAAATTGGCTTCGCTGTGATAAAGCTCGCGTTCACTAAAACCTTGTGCCTTTGCGGCTTTGCGAATGGCATCGCAAGCTTCCTGGATAAGCAGCGGTTCATCACCGCTTACCAGATAAACCGGAGCAATTTGATTTTTTAAACTGGCAGCGAGATTTTCGGGTCGTAAGTTGCTCATGGCTCTTTATGATTTTCGCTCATGGCTGTTTATTCACGAGGTTTCGCTCATGGCTGTTTATTCATAACAGCTAGCGGGCTGCCATAAGGGTGAGCATGCGGTTTGCTAATTCTTCGCGCATTTCAACAATGAGTGCTTCTTCTTCCTGAGCTTTCGCGACAATCAGTTTTGCATCGAAATCATAACTGCGCCAACTGACAATTTGTTGCGGTGTGCTAAGTAAATCACCCTTGGCATTTCGTAAACTGAAATTCACAGTGAGCACGAGTTGATACTGAGCAGCAACACCGGTTTCTGTTACGGTTAAGGGTCGCTTTTCGAGTTTCTCACTTTCAACAACCAACCAGGTGTAACCGGTGTTGGAAAATTCCACTTTATTGTCGAAGGCGCTGCGATTTAACGCGGCAGCCAAACCGTGATTACGTTGTTGCATTACCAGGCGAAAACCACTTTTATCAACTTCACTGTCAGAATCGCCGGAACCGGATTCTGAAGTCACCGCAGTTGATTGGATTTCACCATCGCCAATGGTTTTATTTTTAATGACCGGAGTGGGTGGTGCTTTAACCGAGGAGGTGCTGCTACGCACCTTGGCTTGCTCTTCAAGGGTACTGCCCGTACTCACCTCACTGCTGCTGTCGCGACCGCGTAACTGCCAACCGCAGGCACCCAACAAGAAGAGCACGCTGAATAATGCACAACGCAAAAGAGTTTGAGTTACCCGCACTTGCGTCATAGGCTTAATTTGCCACCACGTTAACTAATTTATTAGGAACAACAATAACTTTTTTGATCATCTTGCCTTCAATAAATTTTTGAACATTTTCATTGGCCAGGGCTTTGCGTTCCAGCTCGTCATTCGACGCTTCCGCTGAAGCCTGCATTTTGGCGCGCACTTTTCCATTCACTTGCACAACCAGCTCAATGGAATCTTTCTTCAGGGCGCTTTCATCAAAAGTCGGCCATGCTTGGTTCAGTATAGGCTCATCCTTGCCAAGATTTTGCCAAAGCACATGCGTAATATGCGGCACAATAGGGGCCAATAACAACAGGGCGGCTTCCAGCGCTTCGCGTTCTACGGCTAAACCTGATTCGGAACTGCGATCTGCGTTGCGCGTTACTTCATTCAGTAACTCCATAACGGCTGCAACCGCCGTATTAAATTTCTGGTTCACACCAAAATCATCACTGACTTTTTTAATGGTCTCGTGCGTTTTACGGCGCAGTGCGCGTTGCTGATCATCCAGAGAGTCTGCATCATAAGTGCCCGGCTTACCTGCTTCCAAATGCAGAGCAAAAGCTTTCCACAATTTTTTTAGAAAACGGTAGGCGCCTTCTACGCCACTGTCTGTCCATTCAAGACTTTGATCAGGGGGTGCAGCAAACATCGAAAACAAGCGCACAGTATCCGCGCCGTATTTACTCACCAGGTCTTCCGGGTCCACGGTGTTGAGTTTGGATTTGGACATTTTGATCACGCCGCCGCAAATCAATTCCTCACCGGTTTCAATGTGCGTGGCCTTTTTCATGCGGCCTTTCTCGTCGCGTTCAATATCGACTTTATCCAGTGCGATCCACTCGCGCCCGCCTTTTTCATTTTCGCGATAGAAGGAATCGGCCAGCACCATGCCCTGACAAAGCAAACGCTTGAAGGGCTCGTCACTGTTTAGCAAACCTTCATCACGCATTAATTTGTGGAAAAAGCGCGCGTACAGTAAATGCAAAATCGCATGCTCAATGCCACCAACATATTGATCCACCGGCAACCAATAATTCGCTTTGTCTGAATCCAGCATCGCCTCAGCATTTGCGCAGGTAAAGCGCGCGTAATACCAGGAGCTTTCCATAAAAGTGTCGAAGGTATCCGTTTCGCGTTCTACCGCCTGCCCATTGAGTTCATCCTTGCACCATTCTTTGTCAGCTTTGATGGGCGATTGCACGCCGTCCATTTCCACGTCTTCAGGCAACAAAATAGGCAGCTTTTCCAGAGGTACAGGAATTTCGCCACCGTCTGGCAAATTAAAAATAGGAATGGGTGCACCCCAATAACGTTGGCGACTTACACCCCAGTCACGCAGGCGATAATTAATTGTTACCTTGCCTTTATTCGCAGCAATCAGGGTTTGTGAAATGGCTTCAAAGGCAGCCGCGAAATCGAGGCCATCAAATTCACCGGAATGCACCAGCACACCTTTTTCAACAAAGGCTTCTTTTTCTAAATCGATAGCTTCGTCATTTTGCGGGGCAATCACCTGTTTAATGTCGAGCCCATACTTGCGGGCAAATTCCCAATCGCGTTGATCGTGCGCAGGCACCGCCATCACTGCACCGGAGCCATAATCCATCAGCACATAATTAGCGACCCACAAGGCAACTGGCTCGCCCGTAATCGGGTGCAAACATTCAATGCCGGTATCCATGCCGAGCTTTTCCATGTTGGCCATATCGGCTTCGGCCACACTCTGGGTTTTGCAGCTTTTAATAAACTTGGCCAATTCAGGATTGGTTTTCGCCAATTCAATGGCAATGGGGTGTTCGGCTGCGAGGCTCACATAAGTCACACCCATCAAGGTATCGGGCCGGGTGGTGTAAACGTCGAATCCACTCACTCCAGCAATAGGCTGAGGCAAATCAAAGCGCATCTCCACACCGCGACTTTTGCCGATCCAGTTGCGTTGCATGGTGCGTACTTGCTCGGGCCAGTCGGGCAATTTATCGAGGTCGTTTAACAATTCCTCGGCATAGTCTGTAATACGAATAAACCACTGCGGGATTTCCTTGCGCTCCACCGGCGTATCACAACGCCAGCAACAGCCTTCAACTACCTGCTCATTCGCCAATACGGTTTCGTCATTGGGGCACCAATTCACCGCCGAGACTTTTTTATAGGCCAAGCCTTTTTCATATAAGCGCGTAAAGAACCATTGCTCCCATTTGTAGTAATCAGGTTTGCAAGTGGTTACTTCACGGCTCCAGTCAAAACCGAAGCCCAACTCCTTGAGTTGCTTCTTCATGTATCCGGTATTGCTGTAGGTCCATTTCGCCGGGGCCGTTTTGTTCTTAATGGCGGCATTTTCTGCTGGCAAGCCAAAGGCATCCCAACCCATGGGGTGCAGCACATTTTTGCCCTGCATACGCTGGAAACGGGAGATCACATCTGTGATGGTGTAATTACGTACATGCCCCATATGCAAGCGCCCGCTGGGATAGGGGAACATGGCCAAGCAGTAAAACTTTTCCTTAGCAGGATCTTCAGTAACTTCAAAACTTTGGTTGGCGTCCCAATAAGCCTGGGTGGCCTGCTCGATGGCAGCGGGTTGATAGCTGTCTTTCATTAGCGTGGGTAAATCGATTCCATGTAAAAAGGCCGTGCATTATGACAAAAAGCCTGGCCAGCGTGTAGGTTGCAGTGGGGCTGAGGGTGGATTATTCGTGCGATAGGGTTTTGGGTGGTTCTGGGGCCGGCTGAAGGTGTGGTCGCACAATTTGTAAGTGGGTATGATGTTGTTTAATTGTTGGGCAATGTCTAGATATGGACATGTGCATATTTGGATGTTGGATACCAGGGTTTAGACATAAATGCGTGGATATAGACAGAAAGTCTGCATTTGGGTGTCCGTTTAATAATATTGTTAGGTCTTAAAAAGGAAAAGTTGTGAGTAATCAAGAAGAAGCCATCGCTATAGTACAAGAGTTGTCAGCTCAATTAGTTGATATAGCTAATGAAGCTAGGAATTCTGGAGAGTTCCAGTCTGGTTTCGAAAAAGTAAAACGCTGGAAAGATCGTGCTTCACGAAAAATTTCCTCTCAAATAAATCAAGTTGAAGGTGACAAGCTTAAAAGCAAAAGAAAAGGCTCATTTCGTATGGGTGATCCTATTGGAAATTTAGTCGATGAAGCACGAATGTACCTAGGTTTTCTTGAGGCCCTTGAGGATGAACTTCAAAATCACCCTGAAGATGTGTTGGATCGTGCAATACCGACCAAAGAAATTACAACTCAAGAAGTTGAGGCTCAAATAGAAGTCGTTAGCAACTGTGTTTTTATAGTGCACGGTCACGATGAACTCAATTTGCTTAGAACCAAAGAGCTTCTGAGAGAAAGATGGGCATTGGAACCTGTCGTGCTATCAGGTCAGCCTGGAAAAGGCAGAACAATCATCGAAAAATTTGAAGATGAAGCTCAAAGAGCTTCATTTGCGTTTGTGCTATTGACACCTGATGATGTTATTCAAAAAGACGAAAATGAATACAGCCAAGCTAGACCAAATGTAATCTTTGAATTGGGGTGGTTTTATGGACGTCTCGGAAGAGACCGCGTTTGTATCCTTTTTAGGGAAGGCACAAAAATTCACTCTGATCTTGACGGTGTAAGTCGTATCCAATTCAAAGATTCTGTAACAGAATCAATGGCTGAAATAGAGTCTGAACTTGTCGAGGCAGGCTTACTTGAAAAATGACCTAACAATCACATGCACTCGGACAGCAAAAAGCGCCGCTCGTTCCTCACTCTGCTTTTTTACTGCCGGTGACGTGAGGCGTTAAGTATATGAGAAAGATTTTCGAAGTTACGGATGGAGCACAGCTAGTAGTTCTACTTTGGTTTGGCGCTGCATTGCTCCCAATTCTCATTCTTCATGGGAATGGTGAGGTTTGGGCTCAGTCTTTAGGAGTGCTTATATTATTTTGCTCAGGTTTTTTTGTGTCAGAGTTTAGACGGTATAAAAAATCCAAAGGCGAATGGTATATATCAGACTTCTCCGTTTACATTGCAGTACCGTTGATTTTATTTGGATTTATATTTTATGCGTCATTGTCTGGAAGTAATACTTAACAAGGCGGTGTTGTCGCCTTCGGCTGGGGCTGACCTTCCGTTGGCGCTTCAAGTCAGCCCTTAACCGCGCGTTATGCACAAAAATGAGAAGCACATGGAACGAAGTGAAAGGCTGAGAATGTTTCTGGATGGGCTAAAAGAAGACCTTCCTTCATTTGAAGGAGCTAATTTTTCAAATATCAGTTGGTGTAACCATGAGGGCGAAAATGCTCTGCATATTGCCGTGATAAGAAACGAATTTGAAATTGCTCAAGAATTAATACAATTAGGTATAGAAATTGATGCAAGAGGTGATCTTGGTCGCACACCACTACATGAAGCGGCTTCAATAGCAGATCTACGTTTCGTAAAACTACTGGTTGAATCTGGTTCTGATGTCCATGCGCTAACGGAAGGAGACCCGCCATTCACATTAGCACGCTATTCTAAAAAAGATGATATTTGTGAATACTTGGGTGCGGCAATGAAAAAAGTTCAAAGCAAAGATTCTTCAGTATGGGCAAAAGCACAAATCGCCTACCTTAAACGAGAGATCGCGCGTATCGAGAAGCAACATGGGTTATAACTCGGCGCATG